>CALJAP010000060.1 GCA_938027655.1 uncultured bacterium
GTGTCCATTCGTTGCATCGGTGCCAATCCGTGTGCTCTTTCCAAAGAACACGGAAGGGACGGATTAGCACAGATACTATCCGTGTCCATTCGTTGCATCGGTGCCAATCCGTGTGCTCTTTCCGAAGAACACGGATGAACACGGAAGGGACGGATTAGCACGGGTACTATCCGTGTCCATTCGTTGCATCGGTGCCAATCCGTGTGCTCTTTCCAAAGAACACGGATGAACACGGATGGGACGGATTAGCACGGATTGCTCGGCTGTGCTATACGCTGTTGTACCGGCTCGCCGGGAGGCTTGCCCTTGCCAGAGAAAGATACCGATATCGAGGCTCAATAAACCTGCTCACAGGGGAGGAAAACCATGAGGGTTGCATTAGGAATCTGTCCTGTGTTCGTGTTGCTTTGTGCAACTACCGCGCAATCGCAGCTGACATTAGCAACCGGTGGCAGAGCACGATTGCCTATCCTCGTGCAATATGGAGCCACCGCAACCGAACGCTACGCTGCCGAAGAGCTCGCCAGCCATCTGCAGCAAATCACCGGAGCACGCTTCGAACTGCGCGAGGTGCATCCGGGCGAAGTGCCCCAAAACGGCATCATCGTCGGACCCGGCTACCTTGCGGAAGCGGTTTTCCCTGAGGTGAAACTGGGCGAATTCGATGGCGAGCAACTCACCATCCGCACCAAGGGCAACTACCTGCTGCTAGCAGGTGGGCGGCCCCGCGGCACCCTGTATGCGGTGTATCGTTTCCTCAACACGCAATGCGGCGTGCGCTGGTGGACGCCCTGGGCAACTCATATCCCCAAAAAGAGCACTCTTCGTCTGCCTGCGCTTGCCATCGAGGAGAAGCCCGCCTTTGAGTACCGCGAACCGTTCTGGTATCCCGCCTTTGATGGCGACTGGGCAGCACGCAACTACTACAACGGCAACTCGGCACGCTTGACCGAGAAACATGGGGGCAAAATCATCTACAAGGGGTTCGTGCACACCTTCTACCCACTGGTTCCGCCGGAGCAGTATTTCGAGAAGCACCCCGAATGGTATAGCCTGATTGGAGGCAAGCGCACTTACCAGCACGCTCAGTTGTGCTGTACCAACCCCGAACTGCGCGAGTTTCTGGTGGAGCGGGTGCGCCAGTGGCTTAAAGAGTCCCCCGAAGCGAGCATCATCTCCATCTCGCAAAACGACTGGGGCGGCGCCTGCGAGTGCGAGAGGTGCAAGGCGATCGACGAGCGAGAAGGAACCCACGCGGGTTCGGTGCTGGACATGGTGAATTATATCGCCGAGCGATTGGAGAAGGAGTTTCCGCATGTGGCGTTCGACACGCTGGCATACCAGTACACCCGCAAGCCAACGAAGACGCTCAAACCGCGTCACAACGTGATTGTGCGGCTGTGTTCCATCGAATGCAACTTCGCACAGCCATTGGAGCATCCCAGCAATCAGGCGTTCGCCGATGACATCCGGGGCTGGTCGAAGATGAGTAATCGGCTATACGTGTGGGACTACACCACCAACTTCGCGCATTATGTGCAGCCTCACCCGAACTACTTCTCGCTGGGTCCGAACGTGCGTTTCTTCCACCAGCATGGGGTTCGCGGTCTGTTCGAGCAGGGAGCGTACCAGTCGCACGGCTCGGAGTTTTCGGAGCTGCGGGCATGGGTACTGGCACAGCTGCTCTGGAACCCGTATCAGGATGACCGCAAGCTGATAGACGAGTTCCTGAAGGGATACTACGGCAAGGCGGCTCCGTACATCAAGAAGTATATGGAGCTGATGCACAACGCGGCGAAGGACTTCTATATGACCTGCTTCACCGGCACAAACGCGCCGTTCTTGAATTTTGAAGTATTGAGTGAGGCAGAGAAGCTCTGGCAACAGGCGGAGCGGGCGGTACAGAGCAACCCCGACCTGCTGTGGCGCGTGAAGCAGGGGCATCTGCCGGTACGCTACGCCTTCCTGACTAACTGGATGCGCCTGCGTCGGGAGTGCCTGCTGAAAGGGAAGGGGTGGCCACTGCCTCTGTCACGCAAGGCGGTAGCAGACGAATGGTTGGCGGTAGCGACCGGCCCCGGTCCCAAAGGCTGGTCGCCGATGACACACGTCAACGAAGGCGGCTTGACCCCGCAGAAGTTCGTGGAGCGGTTTGCGGTAGACGAGCCTGACCCCGTCATCCCCGAAAGCGTGCGCAAGACCGGCATCATCCCGCCGCCAGCGGATATTTCGGGCGCCGACCCCCATAGCTGCGTGGACGCTCAGGAATCGGTGGCTCGCATCACCAACGAGGGGAACTGGGGCTTCTATGCAGGCGACCCGCTGGCATCGGACGGCCTGGCGGTAAAAATGCCCGGCAATCACCATGAGTGGGCATATCATGTACCCGTCTCCTCTCTGCCTGAGCGTGCCCAGAAGGGCAAGTGGAAGGTGTACGTGGTGCTGCGCGTGGAAAAGAAGGCGGGGGTAGACCAGCAAAAAGACGCCTTCTGGGCAGGTGTGTGGGACACCAAGGGATGGAAATCCGCAGGCGAGATACGCGGCAAAATCGCCGACACGGACGAGAAGGGCTATCGTTCGTATCTCATTGGCACGGTGGAGCTGCACCCGAACATGTATATCTGGGTGGCTCCCCCCGCTTCGGGTATTGACGGGCCCGTACATGTGCCCGCCGAGCAGGCGAACGTGCAGGCGGTGTGGGTGGACCGGGTGTATCTGGTGCCAGCGGAGTAAAAGGTGTGCTCATGAAAGGATGGTTCTACGCAATGCTCATGCTACCTGTACTGATGGCGGCAGCCGATGCGCAGCCGCCTGTGCGCCTGTACGTCGCCCCGAATGGAAACGACAACTGGTCGGGCAGAGTGCCTCGTCCGAACGCCTCGCGCACCGACGGACCCCTTGCTACTCTACAGGGAGCGCGCAACGCGGTACGCCGGCTGAAGGCAAGTGGACGGCTGCGTGTGCCCGTGCATGTGCAGTTTGCCAGCGGTAGTTACCCGATGACGGAGCCAGTGGTTTTCACACCGGAGGACAGCGGTACCGCCGAAGCTCCTGTCATCTACGAAGCCGCGCCGGGCGCAAAGCCGGTGTTTGAAGGGGGCAAGCGCATTCGTGGCTTTCGCGAGTGGAAGGACGGTATCTGGGTGGCAGACCTCCCGGAGGTGCGCGAGGGCAAATGGTACTTCGAGCAGTTGTGGGTGAACGGCAGGCGCGCCACCCGTGCTCGCTCTCCCAACCGCTTTTACCACTACATGCTGGGGCGAATCGACGAGGGCATAGACCCCCTGACCGGTCAGAAAGCGAACCTGTCCAACCGCGCCTTCATCGCGCGTGGGGAGGATATCGCTCCCCTCGCTTCGCTCCCTGCGGAACACCTGCGTGACGTGACGGTCGTCGTCTACCACTCCTGGGAGATTTCGCGTCACCGCGTCGCCTCCGTCGATATGGAGACGGGAACGGTGATCACCACTGGTGGGCACACCTGGCGGTTTCTGGAGTGGGCGCCGAACCAGCGATACCATCTGGAAGGGTTCCTGCAGGCTCTGGACGAACCGGGTGAGTGGTTCTTGAGCCGCGACGGCACGCTGTACTATAAACCGTTGCCCGGAGAAGACATGCGCCGCGCGCAGGTGTTCGCCCCCGTGACGGAGGCTTTCCTCCGCATCGAGGGCCAGCCCGAGCAGGGCAAATGGGTAGAACACATCGCTTTCAAGGGGCTGACCTTCCGCCATGCGCAGTATGTACTCCCCCCACAGGGACACGGCGACTGGCAGGCGGCCTTCAACATCCCGGCGGTGGTCATGGTGGACGGGGCACGGCACGTTACCCTGCACGGTTGCGAGATTGCCCATATCGGAACGTATGGGGTGTGGTTCCGCCGCGCGTGCACCGACTGCCGGATCGAACAGTGCTACCTGCATGACATGGGCGCAGGCGGAGTGCGAATCGGCGAGGGTAGCATCCCAACCGCAGGGAACGAAACAGGGCGCGTCACCGTGCACAACTGCATCATCCAGGAGGGCGGACGCATCCACATGGGCGCGGTCGGAATCTGGATCGGGCAAAGCGGTGACAACGAGATAACGCATAACGACATCGGTGACTTCTTTTACACGGGCGTCTCCGTCGGCTGGACGTGGGGCTACGGGGAGAGCCGTGCTCAGCGCAACCGCATCGAGTTCAACCACATCCACCATCTTGGCTGGGGCGTGCTCAGCGACATGGGCGGCGTGTACACACTGGGCATCTCCGACGGAACCTCCGTCAGCCACAACGTGATTCACGATGTGTACTCCTACGACCGCTACGGGCGCGGCGGCTGGGGACTGTACAACGACGAGGGTAGCACGCACATCGTCATGGAAAACAACCTTGTTTACAACGTCAAAACCGGCACCTACCACCAGCACTACGGTCGGGAAAACGTCGTGCGCAACAATATCCTTGCCTTCAGCATGGACGGGCAGCTGCAGCGCTCGCGCGTGGAGCCGCACCTCTCCTTTACCTTCGAGCGCAACATCGTGTACTGGAAGGACAGTTACCTGCTACATGGCTCGTGGAAGGATGCCAATGTCGTACTGCGCCGGAACCTTTACTGGAGAGCGGATGGACAACCGGTCCTTTTCGGTGACCTGACGTGGGAAGAGTGGCGCAAGATGGGCAAGGATGAAGGCTCGCTGATTGCCGACCCCCTGTTCGTCGCGCCCGAACGCTATGACTTCCGCCTGCGCCCCGGCTCTCCTGCCCGGCGGATAGGCTTCCAGCCGTTCGACTACACAAAGGCTGGAGTGTACGGCGACGCGGAGTGGGTGGCGCTGGCACGTTCCCGAAAGTATCCGCCCGTCGAATTCGCGCCCGAACCGCCGCCTCTTCAGCTATAGGAGCCTCACCATCCAATCGCTACGATGCCACCATCGCCGGAAAACCGGCATCGTCTAACCGCTGCAGGATAGCCTGCACGGTCACCTTGTCTTCTTCAAACTGTACATCCACCATTTTGGTAGCGATGTCCACCGTCACCTGCTGCACGCCGTCCAGCTTGCCCAAAGCGTTCGTGATGGCGTTGGCGCAGCTTTTGCAAACGATATCCGGGGCGTTCAAACGGATGTACATCGTTTTCCTCCTTAGAAAAGAACACAGTGTATCGTACAGGTAGAAGCTCCTCCTGCCAACCACAGTGTGTACAACACCATCAGACAGATGCCCGCCAGCAACGTCCATGCGCCCCACGCCAATCGCGACGCAGGCACAGGGGGCACGAGAAGCGACTGTAGCCGCTCTTCCAGCAAACCGCTGTTCGTCCCGAATCCCAGCGAAATCCCCTGCGCACCTGCCTGCTGGTGTAGCAACGTCTTCGCCAGCTCTGTACGCGGCACGCCAAGTTGTGTTGCGCGCTCATCCGCCAGCAGCTCGGCTGCCCGACTCCAGCAACGCAATGCCGCGCTCCATGCACCCCATCCTGAGCCAAGCACCAGCAACCCTATCCCCAGCGCAAACCACCCATCGCGCGCACACAGATGCTGCCATTCATGCGCTACCACAGCGCGCAGCTGCGCCGGGCTCAGAGCACGTACGCTTTCCTGCGAGAGAAAACAGGTGCCGGCGTAGACGCCACTGGCATTGGCAGGAATGGGCGCCTCGCGGAAGTGGTGATGCGCCTCCGCAGGAACAACCTGCTGGAGCACCTGCTGCAAGGTTTCGGAGGGAGGACGTGAAGTGTGCTTCAGATGTCGGAGCGTGCGCAGCACGCCTGTCGCGTGAGCCACCAGCCTCGCTGCGAACACGACAAACAGTGCCGCCATTGCCAGCAGCAGCCCCCGCATCAGCAAGACGCCTCCGCTACCCAGGTGCTGCTGCAGCCAGCCGAAGTAGCACACCGTGTGGTGCATACAGGGAGGCATGGCGGAAACGAAGGCAGCGAAAAAGGCAATTGCCACCGGCTTGAGCATCACAACAGCCAGCGCGCCTTTCAACTGCGCAAGGCTCAGATGACGACGCCACCGCCACAGCAGCGCGCTGAGCGGCGCGGTCATCGCACCGGCAACGACGAACACCAGCATCACCATCACCCAGCGGGCGAGCAGGTGCTCCCAATCCTGCACGTGGGCTAGCCCCCTTCCTCCAGTCGACGAATCTCCTCTGCCCAGCGCTGCAGCACCTCAGGTGATACCTCCTCTGGAGCGCGGTGGAAGTAGACAGCCAGCGCTTCGGGGAAGTGCTGGGCAAGATGCGCCAGCGCCTCGCCCACGATGCGTCGCTCCAGCTGCTCACGGCTGAGCATGGCGCGGTAGCGGTAGCTCCGGCGTTCGCCGCTGCGCTCTACCAGCCCCTTCTTGCACAACCGCTCCAGCGTCGTGGCGATGGTGGTCAGCGCAACCTGATGCGTCTGCGACACGAGATGGTGCACCTGTGAAGCGGTGCAGACACCGTGTTGCCACAGTGTCTCCATCACCGTGCGTTCTAGGTCGCCCAGCTCGGTGCGTACCCCTGTTGGTTCCGGTTTGAAACGAAAGCGTCTCATGACTTCATTATACCCTAATTTGATAGGGAATAGAAAAATGAAATACGACCTCATTTCCGAATAATCAATGCTTGAAACAGGCGTCCACTGCCGGTGAGACGAGTTTGCGCACGCTCTCACTCATACCGTAATGCCTCTATCGGTTCCTTTCTGGCTGCGCGGATGGCGGGCGCGACCCCGAACACTATCCCCACCAGCACGCTCACCCCAAAAGCGAGCGCAACCGCCCCCGGCGTCATCTGCGGCTTCAGCACGGTGGTACGACGGAACGCCTCCACCGCTACTGTAGCCAGAAGGATGCCCAGCACGCCGCCGGTGAGTGAGAGGATGACCGCTTCGGTCAGAAACTGCCAGAAGATGTCACGTTGCCGTGCGCCAGCGGCTTTACGGATGCCGATTTCGCGCGTGCGCTCGGTCACGGAAACCAGCATAATGTTCATGATGCCTACCCCACCCACAATCAGCGAGATGCCGCTGATACCCGCCAGCGCAATCTGCAACAGATTCAGCACCGTATAGATAAGCTGGAGCAGGTCTTTTTGCGTGAGCACAGAGAAGTCTTCGTTGCCCAAGTGGCTCTGGCGCATGGCGGTTTTGACCCGCCCGATCAGGCTTTCGGGGTGCACACCGGGCACCACCTGTATCACGATGCGGTGTATCTGCTCGGAGCGCATCGCCTGCTGGGCGGCGGCGAGGGGCAAAAAGATAAGGTGGTTCCATCCCACGTTGCCGAAGATGCTGTTCGATTCGTCCGGCTGTAACACACCCACCACCCGAAACGGCACCCGGTTCACCACAACCAGCTTCCCCACCGCCGGGGCGTCGCCGAACAGCTCCTGCTTCACACCGTGCGCCAGCACGCACAGTCGCTCGGTCTCTTCCTGCGAGGTGAAGAACCTGCCCTCCGCCAGTGGCGTGTTGCGTATCTGCTGCCACGTGGACTCGGTCGCCAGCACGATGGCGGTTGCCGCCCACCGGTTGCCGTTGCGAGCGCCGCCTGCGATGAACATGATAGGTACTGCCCGTTTCACGCCGGGCACGCGCTCTACCGCCTGCACATCGTCTCGCGTCAGTGTGCTCAGCCCCAGGATGCTCATCGGGTTGAAGGGTTGCGTAGCCGCAATGCGCCCCGGCACCACGAACAGCAGGTTCGCTCCAAACTGCTCGATCTGCCGGGTGACCTCCGTTTTCACTCCCTGCACGATGGAGATGAGCAATAGCACCGACGCCACGCCCATAATCACTCCCAGCATTGTCAGCAGGGAGCGAAGCCGATGGTCCAGCAGCGCACGCCACGCTACCGGCAGATAATCACACCACGCCAGATGGCCGCGCATGGCTCAAGAACACCTGATATGCCCACTCATCCCACTCGGGCTGGACGCCGATGCCCTTCAGGTCGGGATAGTTCTTGGCGATGAACCCGCCGCCGAACAGCTCCACCATGCGGTGCGCCTCCCGCTCGATGAGCTCGCGGTTTCCTGTCGGCAGCACACGCTGGATGTCTACCGGCGAGTAGAGGCACAGGTTCAGCTCGCGCAGCTTCGCCGCCAGACGCTCCAGTCCGTACAGCGCTGGCTGGTCAAACTGCATACAGCAGATGCCCGCCTCCGCCACATCGTCCAGGATGTCCCAGACGTATCCGCACGAGTGCATAATCACCTTCACGCCATGTGCCTTCGCGGTGTGGCACAGCCTCGCGAACAGGGGCTTGAATATCTCACGCCACATCGAGGGGTGTATCAGCAGGCGGTCCTGCACGCCCCAGTCCTCGGCGAACATCACCGCGTCCGCGCCCGCTTGCGCATACAACGCAATGATCCGCTCCAGCAGCGCGGTCACCCGCTCGTGCAGCTCGTCGATACGCTCGCGCTCCAGCACCAGGTCGGCGAAGTAGTTCTCCATCTTGCGCAAGTAGCGACAAATCGCAAAGGGGAAGCCGGGCAGATAGCCCACGCGATAGCGTTCGGTCTCCAGAGCGAACCGCCGGCGCACGCTCTCATAGCGTTGGGGGTTGTCCATGTCGGGCAGCCGGTAATCCCTCAGCTTCGCCCAGTCGTCCAGCGCGGGCTGGAAGACCTCGCCCCGTTGACCGCCGTACACCGAGCGGTACCAGGTGTTGCCCCACTCGTCGGTGGAGTATTCTACCTCGCCATCTACCCAGCGATTCTGCTGCCATGTTTCGGACGGCGAGAAGCCGGCGAAGCAGAAGTCGTTCATCCTGCCGCCGTCGAAGTCCATGCCGATTCGCGGCGGGTTATCGCGCTCCAGATTGCGGCGTATCACTTCGCGTGGTGTCATCGGCATCCTCCCTCTTGCGTATCAAACACACAAAGAAACCCTCCATCTGTGCCGAGGGCAGTATCCTCCGCGCGTGGCGAACCGCTTCGGCAAAGGCGCGCCCCTCCCATTCACCCAGCGCGCAAACCATACCCTCTACCTCCAGCGGAACGGGTAAAACCTCTATCGCCTCACCGAACTTTTTCAGCGCGTGGGCGATAATCCCCTCGTTTTCCTCCGGCGCGAAGGTGCAGGTGCAGTACACCAGCCTGCCGCCGGGCTTCAGACACCGTATCGCCGAGTAGATAAGCGACTTTTGCTTGCGCACCATGTCGCCGATTTTCCTCAGGCTCCAGTAGCGAAAAGTGGCGGGGTCGTCGAAGCGGAACCTGCCCTCGCTGGAGCAGGGGGCATCCAGCAGCACCGCGTCGAACCGCCCCGGCCAGCGTTTCCACAGCCACTCGCCCTCCGCCTGCACGGTTTGCACGAAGGTCGCACCATACCGCTGCAGGTTCTCGCGCAGCTTGAAGAAGCGGCTGCGTACTGCCTCCACCGCCACCAGTCCCCCTTCGCCCCCCATCATCGCCGCCATCTGCAGAATCTTGCCTCCGGGCGCGGCGCACAGGTCCAGCACCTCCTCACCCGGCTGAGGAGCCAGTACCAGCGGGGGTATCATGCTGGAGAGGTTTTGCACGTAAACCAGAGCGTTTTGCACCCATTCGGACGCCAGCAGGGCGTTGCGCTGCTCGGGGGGCAGCCAGAAGGCGTCGGGGTACCAGGGCACCGGGTGAACCGTGAACCCCGCTTCACGCAACCCCTCAAACACCGCCTCGCGCTCCGCCAGCAGAGTATTCACCCTCGCGCCGACGGCGGACGGTTCGTGGAAGGTGCGCACGCACTCCTCGTACCGCTCCGGCGGAACGATTCGCGACAGCCGTTGCAGAAACGGTAGGGGCAACCCCTGTGGTTGCCCTGTACACAATTGCCCCATCACGTAGAGTATACCACGCACAACCTCTCTGGAGGGCGAGGCTCCTGCCGAGCGGTTCGCGCCTACCTCCTCCTCTGCCAAAGCGGTTGTAAGCGTACCACCGGCTCGCGGGCGAGGGCGGTGCGCAAGGGGGAGAGGTCG
>CALJAP010000061.1 GCA_938027655.1 uncultured bacterium
TGAACCTGTATGCGTACTGCCGCAACCGCGTGGTGACACAAAGTGACTACTTGGGCACCCAGAGTAACATACTGCTTCCTCCTTTCGAACTTATAGGGTGGCTTTGGAAACTGTTACAGCATGTGGGAGGTGAGTGCGCAAGATGCGCTACGGAATCGCTGAAGCTGGCGAGAAGGGTGCTCGAGTGGTCGTCGAATGACCTGTTGGCGCACTGTTACGCAACCTGTGAGATTACAAGGTGCAGTTGTTCCCCAGTCTGTGTAGGGTTAGCCGGGGGAGTGTCATGAACAATGCCAGGAGGTACGCCATCGAGTACGCCCGCGTGTAAATCCTGAAGGCGCGAGTGAGAGAGACCGCGCAGCAAACCGCAGTGGGATGGCATGTGCTAGCTCAAAGGAGAGTTGCTTGTCGTGCTGCATACGTAAGTGGGGTAAAAGACGATGAACCCTACTCTTGAACAAGATACCCGTCGCCCAGCATGGGTGGTATCGCTCATCATGCAGGCATTACCCCTAATACTGCTATGGTTTGTACTGGTCTTACAACAATGGTTTACCACTGTTGAGTGCGGCACTTTTCTCAAGGAATTTGCCTCGCTGCGTAGCGGCATCTCTAAAGGCGAGATCGAGCAACGATTCGGGAAACCGGATTTTGTTGCCAGCTTCCTAAAACGGCGGGGGGATTCCTATCAGTTGCAGGAGGAGGAATGGTACTACATGTGCAGTGATGAACCCTTTCAGCTAGTTATGAATTCGAAGGGTCAGTTTCAAGGGTACCAAAACGTGCGTTCTGGGGTGCTGAATCGCCCTTTGTATCACCTTCTGTTGATTCATATTATATATCTGCTGGGTTTAGCACTGGGTGTTTGGTGCTTTCAAGGCTCGCGCACGGGACGATGGTCGTTGTTGCTGTTTATCGCCTCCTTGGTGTGTATGGACGTGCTAATGGTTCTGGTGGAATTGTATCCTGTTTCTTTATGGCGGTTTACCTTTCGTTGGTTGCTTTTGATCAGCGGAATGTTGTGGTTCACCGCGGCTGGCACAGCGATCGCCAATTTGTTTTTGGGGTCGAAGGGTTCACACGTGGGGTCTCAGGAGTAACAGATAGGACAAATGCTCGAGTGCTTGCCCAAACCATGTGGCTGGGGTCAGCCCTTGTGCGGCAGCAACCCCACCCCCTACGGTCACAAAGGTCAGTGGGGCTACTACACCGATGTGGAAAGTGGTATACTGTTGCTGACGCATCGCTACCTTGACCACGCGACGGGGAGGTTTTTCGTCTCCTAGAGTATCCCAAAGTGTTAGCTGAGGTATGATATATTCAAGTACGTGAACGTATACTCGGAGGAAGTAGATGGAAACTTCTGCATGGCGAGAGCGCATCGTGGTTGACCCGCGAATCTGTCACGGAAAGCCGGTTATCCGAGGGCTACGTTATCCGGTGGAGACCATTCTGGACCTGATGGCTTCCGGAATGACCTTTGAGCAGATAATGGAGGACTACCCCGACCTGGAACGCGAGGACTTGCTGGCGTGCCTGCAGTATGCAGCGCGGATAGTGCGTACGGAGCAGCTGCAGGAGCTAGTGCCATAGTGAAGTTCTTAGTAGACGCGCAGTTGCCCAGAAGGCTGGCATCCTTCTTAGAAGGGGCGGGGCACGATGCGACACATACCCTAGACCTGCCAGAGGGTAATCGCACCCCGGATGAGGTGATTGAGGAGATTTCGCGGCGGGAACGTGCTGTGTTGATAACCAAGGATAGGGGCTTCATCCCTCATCTCGTGCTGGAGGCAGGAGCCTATAAACTGCTGTTGGTTAGCACGGGCAATATCAGTAACGATAAGCTGCTTTCGCTGTTTGCCTCTCACCTTGAGAATTTGGCATCGGTGCTGGAGAATCATGATTTTGTCGAGTTGACGCGCGAGCGGTTGATCCTTCACTGGTAAAGGTGGGGATTACTTTCGTAGTCCGCTTGACTGTCGTACCTACCCCACGCCGTGCGGTCGCCAAGCCCAATGGGGCTACTACAGAGATGCGAAAATGCGCATCCAGCCTGCGCTGGCTCGCAACCCTGCGAAGGCAGGGTTGCGTTTGCAAGGGAACGGCTTTAGCCGTGGGGGAATGCCAAGTTGAAAACCGGTGTAGAAAGTGATATGCTATTTCTAACCCACCGTTACCTTAATCCCGCGACGGGGAGGTTTCTCACCAGAGACCCGATAGGGATGGAAGACGGCGTGAACCTGTATGCGTATGTGGGCAATGGGGTGGTGGTGCGCACTGACCGCACGTGGTGCTCAAGGATTAGGAGCATGTTTGCTGGCTACCCTAGCGATGCTTTGTGCGCTCTGGGAATGTCCTACGCTGCAGCCTGCATTGGCTTCTGCTTCAGCATAGCAGGGTTTGTTATTGCGTTACTGTCCCACAAAGCATGGCGAACGAGGTACAAACCTCGCTGGCCGGGTATTCTGCTATTGGTAGGAGGCTTGTATCTGCTGATTGCTGGCATCATCGGTGCCTGGCAGATACGTCAGGAGGTTATCCGGCGCCGCGCCAGTGAAAATGCCACTGGGAGGAACATCGCCCGAATGGATATAATATCGTATGAGGTGAGCAACGTGTTGACCATACGCGGGGTCTATGATGGCAAAACGATACGTCCTCTCGAACAGGTATGCTACAGTTACCAGAAAGAGCGAGGTTAGCAGGAACCAATGAGAACTCTGACCATACAACGCATAGGCAGTCAGGCAGGCATTATTCTGCCGGAGGAGCTGCTACGCCATCTGGGAGAAGGGGTTGTGATTGCGCTGGAGACGCCTTACGGGGTAGAGTTGCTCCCTTACGACCCCGAGGTTGCCCGACAGCTGCAAGAGGCTGAAGTGGTTATGGCGGAGGATGCGGAGACGCTTCGCCGGTTGGCAGGATGATGGAACTGGTATGGTTGAGAAAGGAACTGGTGTTGGTCGTGCATCGCAGGCAGGTGTTACAGCATTGGTTTCTGAGGGAGAGTTCGCGCAGTGGCTTCGGGAACATACCGTTTCTACTCTCACAGGGTAATCCCGGCAACACGGGTCTATTGGGTAGAGGTTTTTTATCGTGTGTCAAGATTCATTCTTGGGGAGGGCAAGGTTCCTGCCGAGCCGATGTGGATAGAAGAGGTGTCTTTACGGCTGAAGCCGCACCCGTTGGGACGAAGCCAGCCTGCGCCCGCTGATAAGCCTGCGAAGGCAGGGTGTTGGTTTGCCGGCGAGCGGCTATAGCCGTGTACAGTAGGTTCAAGACTGGTGCAGGATGGCATACTGTTCCTGACGCATGGGTGCGTTGACCCTGCGAGGGGGAGGTTTGTGGATGCTCTGGGCCAGGTTTGATGTGTGTTCTTGTCATGGTAAGCGTTAGCGAAAAGGGTTTTGGTGGGTATAAAATGAGATGCTTCGCTTCGCTCAGAATGACAGTCCAGTGCAACCACTCTGCCAACATCTCACAGCATGGAGGGTGCCAGGTTGATTGATGTGCGGTTAGCAAGAATACTCTCGGAGCGTCGCACTGCGCTGGGCAACGGCGGATGGTGCTATGACGCCTATCCGGAATTGAAACCGCTGAACGCGGGAGCCACCATCCCCATCGCGGAGATAGAGGGCAGCGGCGTCATTACCTGCATCCATAGCACCCAGCATCTGGTCATGCCCACCCCGCAGACGCAGCATCTCTCCGACACAGAGCGCAAGGCGTTGAGCGCACGGGGAGTGGTGTTGCTGGTCTACTTCGACAACGCCTCCTCCCCTTCCGTTTGCGTGCCGTTGGGCGACTTCTTCGCGGACGGCTGTGGTGGTCTGGCGCGCCATTTCAGCAGCTTGTTGGTGGAGAAGGCGCCCGAGTCTTATAACGGTTACTTCCCTATGCCTTTCCGTAAGTCTGCTCGCGTCTACCTGCGCAACGATACCGCTTACGATATGGCGAACTACAGCTTTGTGGAGTACGAGCTGACACCAAATCTGGAAACCGACCTGGGCTACTTCCATGCCACCTGGAGGCGGTTTGCTTTCCAACTGCACTCGGGCTCGGTAGAAAGGTTTTTCGAGGTAAACGGTGGTGGACATTTGGTGGGACGGGCATGGAGCGTGTGCACCGACGAGCCGCTGTTCGAGGGCTTCCACTTCGTGATGGAGGGCAATAACGGCGTCTTCATCGACGGCGAGAGAAAGCCGCGTCTGGACTATCTGGGCAGTGAGGACTCGTTTGGTTTCAGCTGGGGCTTTCGCGAACCGTTCTGCGGACCTTACGCGGGCATCAACTATGTGCGCGACAGGGAGCCTGCGCAGCTGAGCATCTACCGTTTTCATCTGAGCAACCCCATCCGCTTCTCGCGCAGGCTATTGTGGCAGGTGGACTGGCGACACGAGTTCAGGGGCTGGCGCGAGTTCCACGAGAAGCTGTCTGAACGCCACCGCGCCGGCAAGGGCTGGATTGACTACGCGGTGACCACGTACTGGTATCAACGGGAGGTGGGGTACCCCCATGCACCCCTGCCGCCGCTGGAGGAAAGGCTCAAACCGGCGCTGAGAAACAACTTGTAGTGGGAGTTCAATGAAGGCGTCTCAGGCTTCGTAGCTGAGGTAGTAAGAGAAACACCGTCAGGTTCACGACCGTATTAGCTTTTCAGCCAAGGCAAGGCTTTCCCGTGCCAGTGCGATAGCCTCTTGTGCATCCTCCTCACCGAACAATTCCCAGGGTGTGGCGCCTGCGGTCTCGTCTCCATAGTCCGTCTGGATGTGAATGTCGTAGCCTAACTCCTCAGCACACTCTGCCAGCCTCAACACAAGAGGCGCGGCGTCATGGGCGAACAACCCTGCGTCAACGGCTTCACGTAGCAAAGAAGACGGATTATGTGTGCGTCCTACGGGCATTACCAGAGCCAGCACCGCCTTTGCCGCGTTCTCCACCGCCAGCTGGGCATTGTCAACCGCAGAACGCCACCGCGCCATTTGCACATCCTGATCGCCTTCTGCGAGGAAACCGCGCGCAAGCTTTAGGCGATATCGTGCATGCTCTGAACCGTTCAACTCTGCACCTCTTCCCAGCGAAGTGCCCACCCAGCTTTCGGGGATGCCTCCCATGTCCACACGATATCCGGCCCGCGTCTTTGTCGGACCAAACCGAGCCTGCGGATAAGCAGGCGAATCTGGTGGAGCTTGCGTTGCATGTAGCCGATGGGGTCGTAGACAATCAGTCCATCCCACGCGATATCCAGATACAAAGGGGGCAAAGCCGACTCAAATTCAGAAGGGGTTTTGGCGAGCACTGAGATGCACCCTCGCCAGCGAGGAGGTAAGCAGCTTTTCACGAAGCGATAACGCGCCAGTGTTCTAGCTGGTAGTCCCTCTGATACTATCAGAATGTCCCAATCACTTGTCTCAGCGGCTTCACCGCGTGCCCGTGAACCAAAGAGCACCACAGCAAGAAGGTTATGCCCCAACTGTTCGTGCAGGCTACGAACCACCTCACCCAGGGTAGCGGTTTCTCCCTGCGTGCTGTTGCTTGTCGTATCCAACGAGCGCGCGGCTTTGCTCATTAGTTTAGTCCCTCCGTATGAAATTATACAGAGGTTGGAGTGTCACGGTCAATCTACATAGACCAACGCCCCGATGAGAAGGAGGTACCGGCAAGGTCAAAGTGGGGATACCTCCAATGTCCTCGCATAGACACGAAAGATGCCCAGAGGATACCATAGACAAACCTCTCAACCTCTTCCACAGATAGGGGCATTCTCTGGCTCGTCCAGACGATCTTCGTCGGGGAGTCCAAGGTAACGTCGCATAGTTTCCCGTGGAATGTATGCTGGATAGGGTTTGAGCAGCTCTTTCACTTCTGGCGCGAGAGGTTCTGATCGGTTTCAAGCGTGCCAATCCAGATTAGTCACCTGCTTGGCGTGGCGGACGATATACTCTTTGCGCGGTTCCACCTTGTCGCCCATCAGCACGCTGAATATCTCGTCAGCGGCAACCGCATCTTCCAGTTCCACCCGCACCAGCCGACGGGTCGCGGGGTTCATGGTGGTTTCCGCCAGCTCCTCGGCGTTCATCTCGCCCAGCCCCTTGAACCGCCCCACGGTGACGTTTTTCCTCTTCAGATTGCGCAGTATCTCGTCACGGTCTTTCTCGGTGCGGGCGTAGTAGCGTTCGTCCTTGCCCGCCTTAATCACGTACAGTGGCGGTTGCGCGATGTATACGTGCCCCTCCTCGATGAGCGGGCGCATGTAGCGGAAGAAGAAGGTGAGCAGGAGCGTGCGGATATGGTCTCCGTCCACGTCCGCATCGGTCATGATGATAATGCGATGATAGCGCAGTTTAGAGAGGTCAAATTTGAAGTCGCCGTTATCCTTCTCGTCGCCGTTACCGTTGGAGCCGTTGCCCGGACCGGCGATACCTGTGCCCAGCGCGGTAATCAGGGCGCGAATCTCCTCATTTTCCAGCGCTTTGTCCAGTCGTGCCTTCTCGACGTTCAGGATCTTACCGCGCAGGGGAAGTACCGCTTGGGTGCGCCGGTCGCGTCCTTGTTTGGCGGAGCCGCCAGCCGAGTCGCCCTCTACCAAGAACAGTTCGCACAGGCGCGGGTCGCGCTCGGAGCAGTCTGCCAGCTTGCCGGGCAGGGAGGTGTTCTCCAGCGCACTTTGACGCTTCACCAGGTCGGCGGCGCGTCGAGCCGCTTCGCGGGCACGCTGGGCTACCAGCGCCTTCTCGATGATGCGGCGAGCGACCGAGGGGTTCTCTTCAAAGTACTGCGACAGCGCCTCGCCGACTATGGAGTTCACGAGCCCCTCGATCTCGCTATTACCCAGTTTGGTTTTCGTTTGCCCTTCAAACTGCGGATTCAGCAGGAGCACACTGATAACCGCCGTGAGCCCTTCGCGCACATCGTCGCCGCTGAAGTTGGGGTCCCTTTCCTTGAGCAGACCGTTCTTGCGAGCGTAGTTGTTAATCACGCGCGTCAACGCGGTCTTAAAGCCCGACACGTGCGTACCGCCTTCCGTGTTATGGATGTTGTTGGCGAAGGCGAAGATGTTCTCCTGATAGGTATCGTTATACTGGATGGCGATTTCCACAAAGGTATCTTCGCGCGTGCGGGCGAAATGGATGGGCTTGTGCAGCGGGTCCTTGTTCTCGTTGAGCCATTGTACGAACTCGGCCAGACCGTTCTTGTAGTGGAAGGTCTGCGTCGGCTCGCCGTGCAGTTCGTCGGTGAAGGTGATGGTGACGTTCTTGTTCAGAAAAGCCAGTTCTCGAATGCGGCGCACAATGCGCTCAGGGTCGTAGTCGCGCTTCTCAAAAATAAGATGGTCGGGCAGCCAGTGTACCGTCGTGCCCGTGTTTTTGGCTTTACCGACCACTTCCAGCGGCGTGACCGGAGTGCCTCGCTCGAACCGCTGGCGGTAGCGTTTCCCATCGCGGCACACTTCCACCACCAGCCACTCGGACAGCGCGTTCACGCACGACACCCCCACGCCGTGTAACCCGCCGGAGACGCGATAACCACCACCGCCGAACTTGCTGCCCGCGTGCAGGCGTGTCATTGCCAGCTCCACACCGGTTAGACCGGTTTCTTTGTTGATGTCTACGGGGATACCGCGCCCGTTGTCGGTGACAGAGAGACTGCCGTCGGGGTGGAGCACCACATCGATGCGAGTGCAGAACCCTGCCAGTGCCTCGTCGATGCTGTTGTCGATAACCTCATAGAAGAGCTGATGCAGACCGCGCACGCCGGTATCGGCTATATACATTCCGGGGCGTCGGCGTACCGCCTCCAGCCCCTCTAACACGGTAAACTCCTGCGCGGTGTACTCACGGTCAACGGTAGTCACTAAAGACTGCTCGTCAGGAGTCTGGGGTGTCGTCAGTATTTCTGGTTTTGCCATGCGTATTTCCTTCCCACACCTCCGAGCGGAAAATCCGCAACTCAGCAGGCTTTCCTGAGGAGATTTCCAATATATTGTATCAGAATTGCTTCAGGTTGTCAAATATTGGGATGTAAACCACGCTTGCCCATCGCTGCCACCCCGTTGGGCAGGAGTCAGCACGTTGCGGCTGCGAATCAGGGTTATGCATAGACCGCAGGTGACGAGGAGAGGTGACGATGAGAGCGATATGTTTCGCGCTGTGCTGGGTGCTCTGGGCTGGGCGAGCTCTGGCTCAGGTTTCGGTAGAGGAGTGGTTTCGGTATCCGCCTCAGCCGGTGCAAGCGGAGGTGCTAAGGCTCGGCGCGGCAGGAGACAATACTCACCTGCTGGTCAAGTTTCCCAGTTTGGTAAAGACCCCTGATCATCCACAGAACCAGATGGTGTATGCGGAGGTGTTTCTGCCAAATCGGCACCAGAGGATGCCAGCAGTGGTTATCCTACACTCGTGGGGTGTGCAGAAGCCAGATATCGAGGTCTCTCTGGCGCGTTCGCTGGCAAGGCGCGGCTTTGTTGCTGCAGTCATGACCTTACCGTATCATATTCAGCGCACTCCCAGTGGCTACCTGAGCGGCGAGTTGATGATTGTGCCCGACGCCACGCAGATGCGCGATACGATGAGGCAGGCGGTGCTGGATACCATGCGCCTGATGGACTGGCTCCAATCCCAGCCGCAGGTAGCATCCGGCAAGGTAGGTATTGTGGGAATCAGTCTGGGCGCGATTATCGGTGCGCTGGTACTGGGAGTAGAGACGCGGCTGCAGTCGGGTGTGCTGGTGTTAGGTGGGGCGAACCTGGCGCATGTCCTGTGGCGCAGCCCGTTAACCATGAACATACGCAGCGAGCTGCGAAGCAAGGGCATCGGCTACGAGAGGCTGCGCGAGGAGATGGTGTCTGTGGAACCGCTTACCTTCTTGCACGGGCAATATGGCGAGCGCGTGTTGATGGTGAACGGGAGGTACGACCTGGTGATACCGCGTGAGGATGCTCTTGCCCTGCGGCGCGCTCTGGGCGAGGGGCCTATCCTGTGGTTGAACACAGGGCATTACGGTCCTGCGCTGGTGCGAAGCGCGTTATTCGGCGTGGTCGAGCGGTTTCTGGTTTCGCACTTGCAGGACGCCGCCCAGCCGTTTATCTTGCCGACTACGCTCCATGAGCCTACTCTTCGTATCGGCTTGCTTTATAGCGGAGCGTGGGGGGCGCGTGTGAGCGCGGCGGTAGATGTCTGGCGGTGGGAGCGCGAGGGCAGGGCAGGGGTGGCGCTGCAGGCTTCTCCACGCAACGTCTCGGTGCTGGTGGGTTTGCGTCCGCTCTCTCCGTTGCACGTGGGCATTGAGCTTTCCTCACGCGCGCCTTCAGGTTACGTGTTGTTTCACTTCGTGTTGTAGGGGAGAACCGCTCGCCAGCAGCCTTGCCCCTGTCATTGCACCTTCTGGATGCTTCTCACTCCGTCAGGGGACGGCTCGGACGGAGCCTCGCTCTCCAGATGCGGCGATTGACACGATAGCGAGCTTTGCCCTTCGCGCTACCAGTCCGCAGTAATACTCCACGCATAAATGTCTACATATAGTGGGCTGAGAAAAATTTTTCTCAAAATATTGAGAAAATACCCCAAAAACCGTTGACAAGCCCGCCCCGTATTTTTTACAATATGAGCAACCGAGTGGATGTTCGGTGGATGCCAGGTGGTGAAAGGGTGGAGGAACAGGCTCCAAACAAGCAGTTTGAGGAGCAGCTGGTGGAGGCAATGAGGGGTGAGCTCGAAGCCTCCCCGCTGGCTCTGCTGCAAGGCTACTCGGAGCACTCGGTAGATGATAAGGGGCGCATCATCATGCCGCAACGCTTCCGGGACCTGTTCGGTCGCTCCTGCGTGATTACGCAAGGCTGGGATCGAAGCCTGTTCGTTTTTCATCCCGACACCTGGCAACAAGTACGAGCACATCTGGCGCGCTATCCGTTTATGAATCAGGACGCGGTACGCCTGCAACGTTTCTTTATCGCTCCAGCAGATTATGTAGACATCGATTCGCAGGGGCGTTTAGCGATTCCTGCGCATTTGCGCGAGTTTGCTAGGATCAGCTTGCCTACTGCCGAATCGCCCAGCACGGTAGTTATCGTGGGGGCACCCTACCGGTTGGAAATCTGGAGCAAGCAAAGGTGGAAAGAGGTCAACGCGCAGATCGAGGATGCTACCGTCTTCCAGGCAGCAGCCACTCTGGGCGTGAAACTGGAGCTGTGACATGATGACGATGAACAGCCATGCACCGGTAATGGTGCGCGAAGTGTTGCATCTGTTGCGCCCGCAGCCGGGAGAGGTCTTTGTGGACGCTACGGTGGGGTTGGGTGGGCATTCGGTGGAGATTGCCCCTCGCCTGATACCCGGCGGCTGGCTCATCGGCATTGACCGCGACCAGCACGCGCTGGAGATTGCTGGGCGGAGGCTGGAGCAGTTCAGCGGGGCGATACGTGTCACGCTGGTGCATGCGGACTTTCGTGAGTTGCCGCAGGTGTTGAGCGCGCGTGGACTGGAAGGCGTGGACGGTATTCTGTACGACCTTGGCGTGAGCTCGATGCAGCTGGACAGTGCGGAGCGTGGGTTCAGCTTTCGGTTCGATGCGCCGCTGGACATGCGTATGGACCCGTCCCGGGAAAGTATCACGGCGGCGGACATCGTCAACCGATGGAGCGAGGTGGACCTGCGTCGGTTGATCCAGGAGTACGGGGAGGAGCCTGCCGCCACGCGCATTGCTCGCGCGATCGTGCAGAACCGTCCGATACTCAGCACCCAACAGCTTGCTGCACTGGTCGCTAAAGCCGTAGGGCGCCGGGGCGGGCACATTCACCCGGCAACGCGCACTTTCCAGGCGTTACGCATCGCGGTCAACCGTGAGCTGGATGGCTTGCAGGAGGCGATAGAGCAGGCGATGCGTTGTTTGCTTCCGGGTGGACGCATTGTTGTGCTGAGCTATCACTCACTGGAGGCACGCGCGGTGAAGCGGGCTTTCCAGCGGTTGAGCGGGAAGTGTGTCTGCCCGCCTGATGTGCCTGAGTGCCGGTGCGGTGCAGAGCGGTTGGTACATCTTCTTACTCCTCACGCGCTCAAGCCGGATGCGGAGGAGATTGCACACAATCCGCGCTCTCGCAGTGCTCAATGTCGTGCTGCGGAGAGACTGGCGGCGTCGTGAGACATCCAGCAAGGAGGGCATGATGGTTTTTCAACACGCAGTCCAAGCGGGGGGGCGAGTAGGCTCTAAAGCCGTCGCGAGGTACCGCGTTCTCTCGTGGGCGCGTTTATGGTGCGTTGCCGTTGCAGTGGGAATGGTGGCATACATTGCGGCGTGTGGTTACGTGTACAACCTTTCTCGTGAGCGACACGACCTGTTGAAACAGCGCAACGCGCTGAGGGAGGAGTATCTTCTGCTGCGCAGCCGATGCGAGGCGCTGCGTAGCCCGTTGCGAATCCACAAGCAGGCAGAAGCCTACGGCATGGTATTGTTGACCGAACCACAGGCAGTTGCCGGCGCACCGGTTGTTCTGGCACGGCGAAACTGAGCGTAGGGGCATTGATGTCTGCACGTCGGCGAGGGCGCCAATTCTCTCTTGACGACGCCCGGTGGAGATTGCTGCTGACCGGGTGGATGGTCGCTTTGCTCTTCTGCGGCGCATGGGGTCGCCTGCTGTATCTACAGACGGTCAAAGCGGACGCTCTGCGCTCGCAAGCGCAAAGGTATGGAGGACTGCGCAAGCGTACTTGGACGGTGTACGGGACGCGCGGAGCCATCAAGGACCGTCGGGGCAATGTGCTAGCTATGGATGTCATGTCGCTTTCTGTGCATATCCGTCCTAAAGCGGTTACCGACGTACGGCAACTAGCTCGGCGGCTAAGCCCGATTGTGGGACTGCCAGCTTCGGATATCGAGCGACAGATTGTACAGTGGAAAAGGCGTATCGAGGAAGCGGAGCAGAGAAAATCCGTCGCGCAAGATGACCGGTCTGGAGCAAGCGTTCCGCGCTCGTTCTTTCTCAAAAGGGAGCTGGTGGGCGAAAAAGCAAAACAGATGCAAGAGGCAGTTGACCAGGAACGACAGCGCCTTGGCAAAGAACTCGGGCAGCTTGCGCGTTCACGTGCCAGAGTGCAGCAGACATCTTGGCTAGATGGCGTAGATATACTTGAGGAACCATGTCGCCAGTATCCTTATGGGGCAATCGCTTCTGCACTCATCGGCTTCACCGATTCGGACGAGAGAGGCTTAACAGGTGTCGAGTACCTCTTCGAGCAAACCCTTCGTGCCAGGCATGGTCTAGTAGAGGGGGTGATGGGCGCAAAAGGGCAGATACTTGTGGGCACGCGGGTGGTGCGAACCCCGTTCAGGAACGGAGGCGATGTGCAGTTAGCCATCGATGCAAACATCCAGAACATCGCCGAAGAGTGCCTGCAAGAGGTGATGGAGAGACACCAGCCCGCCGGTGCGTGCGCTGTTGTCATGGACGTGCGCAGTGGGGATTTGCTTGCCGTTGCGAGCATGCCGCGTATCGACTTGAATAACTGGAGACAGGAGGTCAAACGGCGCGGTTTAGGTGTGATGCGCAACATGGCGACCTCGTTTTTGTTTGAACCGGGGTCTACGTTGAAACCCATCACGATTGCGGCAGCAATGCAAGCCGGTGTGGTGGGAAGCGGCAGCAGTTTTTATTGTAACGGCTCTTTGAAAATCGGCAGGCATACCATCCATTGCGCGCGGCATGGTGGTTCGCGGGCGCATGGGCACCAGAGGTTGGAGGAGGTGGTTGCCCACTCATGCAATATAGCAACCGCCCAGATCGGCATGAGGTTGGGTGCGAATGCTCTGTACGAGGCTGTCCAGCGGTTTGGTCTGCTTGAGAAGCCGGTTGTGGGCAGTGAGAAAGGCAGGTTGGAAAAGCCCGACGGTTGGCAGAGGATTCGGCTGGCAAACGTCGCTTTTGGGCAGGGGGTTCAGGTGACGCCGTTGGGATTGGCAGCTGCCTACGCCACGATTGCGAACGACGGCGTGTATGTGAAGCCCCGACTGCTATTGAATGAGCCGGTGGAAACTCATGCTGTCCTGTCGCCGCAGGTGGCGCGTCAGATGCGCGAGTATCTGAAGGCGGTTGTAGGCGAAGGTACAGGCAAACTTGCGGACGTAAAAGGCTACGAGGTGGCGGGCAAAACAGGCACTGCCCAGAAAGTCATCCCCGGCAAGCGGGGGTATGCCCCCGGCAAGTATGTGGCGTCCTTTGTGGGTTTTGCGCCTGCCGATAACCCGCGCATCGTGGTGTTGGTGGCGGTGGACGAACCACGTAACGGTTACTTTGGGGGCGTGGTTGCAGCACCAGCTTTTGCCAGAATCACCGAGCGGGTGCTGGCATATCTAGGCGTGCCCGCTCAGCCTGATAAGAAGAAAAACGTATCCCTTTCGGTTCGCTGAGGCATACTGTATAATACGTAGGAGTATCGTCTCGAGGTGCGTGAAATGCCGCAGGTTCTGTTGTCCGAGTTAATCGAATCGCTTCCTGAAGCGCTTCTCGTGGGCACGTCCGACGTTCACGTGTGGGTAACGGACATCGCTTACGACTCGCGCAAGGTGCAGCCGGGTGCGCTTTTTGTGGCAATACCGGGGCAACGGTATGACGGGCACGACTTCGTGCAGGACGCGCTGTCGCGGGGGGCAGTGGCGGTGGTGGAACGCCCTGCAGGAAACACCTCAGTACCCGTACTGCAGGTACCTCACTCGCGGGAGGCGTTGGCCCTACTTGCCAACCGGTTCTATGGCTGCCCATCGCGTTCTCTGCTGCTGGTTGGAGTAACCGGAACAAACGGCAAAACCACCACCACGCATCTTATCGCCCACCTGCTTCGAGCGAACGGTTTCAGTACAGGCTCCATCGGCACGCTGGGGGCAGTACTGGACGGTGTGGGCGAGGTGCCCATCTCACACACCACCCCGGAGGCCCCTGATATTCAGCGTGTACTCTATACAGCTGTGCAGCACGGGGTGAAAGCGGTGGTGATGGAGGTCTCATCCCATGCGCTTCATCAGCATCGCACGCTGGGGTTGGAATTCGACCTTGCGGTATTCACCAATTTGACGCAGGACCATCTGGATTACCACCAAACAATGGAGGAGTACGCGGAAAGCAAGCGCAGGCTCTTTGTGATGTATCCACAGCGCAGCAAAAAGCGGTTCCAGGCGGTTTTTAACCTTGATGACGCTATCGGCAGGAGATGGTATCAGGAGAGTGTCTATACCCGGTGGGGGTATGGGGTATTCAGCGCAGATGCTTCTATCAGAGCGCTGGACGTGCATTTACTTCCCGATGCTATACAGATGCGTGTGGCAACTCCTGCGGGAGAACGCGAGGTGCATGTTCCACTGGGCGGCGCATTTCAGGTATACAATGTACTTGCAGCACTAACTGCCTCGTTCGCCCTGTCGCTTCGGCCGGAGGTGACTTTTGAATCGCTGGGTAAGGTGCCGCAGGTGCCGGGACGGTTTGAGATTATCCCTAATCGTCGGGGTATCACGGTCGTCGTAGACTACGCGCACACCCCGGATGGACTGGAAAATCTGCTGCGTTCGGCAAGGGCATTGCAGCCGCGGCGTTTAATTACCGTATTCGGTTGCGGTGGCAATCGCGACCGCGCCAAACGCCCCAAGATGGGGGCTATTGCCTCAGAACTGGCAGACCTGTGCGTGGTCACTTCCGATAACCCGCGTAATGAACCACCCGAGGCAATAATTGAGGAGATACTGCAGGGCATCCGACGACGAGAGGCAGTTCTGGTAGAACAAGACCGACGCAAAGCCATCGCCCTGGCGATTCAACACGCACAGCCGGGCGACATGGTCGTAATTGCGGGTAAGGGGCACGAGAGCGTACAAATCATTGGGGAGAACCGAATACCTTTTGACGATAGACAGGTCGTGCGCGAGATGCTGGAAGGTTGAATAATATGGAGACTATCACTCTCGACGATATTGCAAAGGCAATTGGAGGGGTGCTCATCGGGGAGCGATCGCTTCCGGTGAAAGGCATCGGTATCGATAGCCGAACGATCGAAGCAGGTCAGCTCTTCTTCGCGATACCCGGTGAACGCACGGATGGACATCAGTATGTGCGCCTGAGCGCGGAGCGTGGCGCTGCGGGGGCGGTGGTCTCCAAGTCGGTGGATGCGCCACACGGGTTCCCGCTTATCTATGTGGCGGATACGATATGGGCACTGGGTTGCTTTGCACGCTGGTATCGAAGTTTGTTTCCTATTCCTGTGGTGGGAATTACCGGAAGTGCGGGTAAAACTACCACAAAAGAGATGACCGCCGCCGCTCTCAGCGCACGCCACGCGGTGCTGAAATCCCCCCAGAACCTGAATACCGAGATTGGCTTACCTCTGGCGATTGCCCAGATAGAAAGCTCCCATACGGTAGCGGTACTGGAGATGGCGATGCGTGGCAGAGGGCAGATTGACTGGCTGGCAACCATCGCTCGCCCCACGATTGGTGTGATTACCAACATTGGCTGGGCGCATTTGGGGCTTCTTGGCTCGCGGGACAACATCGCCCGGGCAAAGTCCGAACTGCTTCATCGCCTGCCTGAGGATGGGGTGGCCGTGTTGAACGCGGACGATGAGTATTTCGATTTCTGTCGGCGGCAAGCTCCTTGCCGGGTTGTCTGCTTTGGGTGGCAGAAATCGGCGATGGTGCGGGCAACAAAAGTGCGTCTGGACAGGGATGGCAGGGTACGATGCGTGGTGCGCTACGGGCGTCAAACTGCCTTATTACAGGTTCCAGTGCCCGGTTTGCACCATTTGAGCAACGCGCTGGCGGCTCTTGCGGTGGCGGTCGTGCTGGATGTTCCGCTCGCGGAAGCAGCGGCGAGTCTGCAACAGATGCAGGCAGTGGAAAAGCGGATGCAGGTGTTGCACACACCGAAACAGGTCACTGTGCTGGATGATACCTACAACGCCAATCCCGCCTCGGTGAACGCGGCGTTGCATACTCTGGAGCGCATGGCGAACGGCTGTCGGCGTGTGGTCGTGCTGGGGGATATGCTGGAGCTCGGTGATGACGCCCCGCAGCTACACCGCGAGGCTGGGCAGGAAGCGGCACGAATCGGCGCACATGTGCTGGTGGCGGTAGGCGAAATGGCAGAAGAGGTGGTGCGGGGAGCAAAGAGCATGGCACACGCTCCGATATGCTTGACCTTTGGCGATAGCCGCGCCGCGGCGGAAAACGTTCTCCGGTACCTGCAGCCTGGCGATGTGGTACTGGTCAAGGGGTCGCGCGCGCTGCAAATGGAGCAAGTTGTCAAAGCCATTTGTGAGGACTGTTAACATGCTCTGGTTCTGGGTAGCGTTTCTGGTCGCGCTCATCGTGGTGCTGCTAATGGGCGAACCGACCCTGCGCGCTCTCGTTGCGATTAAAGCGGGGCAGGCAATTCGGGAGGATGCGCCAGAGCGTCATCGCACTAAAGCGGGCACGCCCACCATGGGAGGGGTGCTGATGGTAACAGGGCTGGTGGTGGGTGTGTTGCTGACGCTGGGGGGACAAGCTGCGCTCTCCCAGCAAGCACTTACCAGAACGTGGGACCCGGCGGTTTTTTGCACTACCGTGCTGGCGTTCGCAGGCATCGGTTTACTGGACGACTATCTGATTATCCGACGGGGCAAGAATCTGGGCTTGAAGGCACGCCAGAAGCTGTTCATGCAATGTGCGGTTGCAACGGTATTTGTAGGTTACCTCGCTCTGAACGCGGAGCCGG
The DNA here is from genome assembly GCA_938027655.1 of uncultured bacterium. Classification (GTDB taxonomy): domain Bacteria; phylum Armatimonadota; class HRBIN16; order HRBIN16; family HRBIN16; genus HRBIN16. The sequence goes on from CALJAP010000061.1 coordinate 16,727, forward strand.
GTATCACCACTGCCTTGCAGGCGGGCGAGTGGCGTCTGGACATGGGCATCTGGTACTATCCGCTGGCGGTGTTGTTCATCGTTGCGCTGTCCAACGCGGTGAACCTTGCCGATGGACTGGATGGGCTGGCAGCGGGACTATCGCTTATCGCCGCATCTGCTCTGGGCAGCATCGTCAGCTTGCGAGAGGGTTCCTGGGTGTTGCAGGGCGCAGGTGCGCTGAGCGGAGCATGCGCCGGTTTCCTGAACTTTAACCGCTACCCAGCCCGGGTATTCATGGGCGACACTGGCTCGCTGGCGCTGGGGGCAGCTCTAGCGCTGATCGCCCTCTTCGCCAAAGTAGAGCTGATTGCGCTGGTGGTGCTACTGGTCTTCTGGATAGAGATGCTGTCGGTGATATTACAGGTGATTTCTTTTCAAACAACGGGAAAACGGATATTTCGGATGTCACCGTTGCATCACCACTTCGAATTGTTGGGAATGCATGAGACACGTGTGGTGATGATGTTCTGGATAGCAGGCATTATTAGCGCCATAATGGGCTACGTTATCGCCTGGGTAAACGCATGAGCAGCACACGCTGGAAAGACATGCACATACTGGTAGTGGGTATTGGGCGAAGCGGCTACGACGCGGCACGGGTGCTTCACTCGCTTGGTGCACGGGTTACTGCCTGCGACGCCGTCCGTCCCGCTTTGGCAGATGATTTGGCAAGTCTGGGGGTGGACGTGCTGACCAACTGGCAGGCAGGATTACCTGCGAAGAGTTACGACCTTGTGGTAACCAGTCCGGGCGTCTATGCGGACAATCCTATCCTGCAGGAGGCGGTGCAGGAAGGCATTCCTGTTTGGTCAGAGGTGGAGCTGGCGTACCATTTCAGCCGGGCACCCATCGTCGGTGTTACCGGTACTAACGGCAAGAGCACAACCGCTGCGCTCATCGCACATATCCTGAACACTGCGGGCTATCAGGCGATATTATGCGGTAATATCGCAATAGACGAGAACGAGCGCACCCTGACCGATGCCGCCTGGCAATCCCGTCCCGACCATATCCTGGTAGCGGAGGTGAGCAGTTTTCAGCTGGAATGGGTGCATGAATTTCATGCTCATGTGGGGGTGTGGACGACCCTTTCGGAAGACCATCTGAACCGTTACCCTTCGCTGGAAGACTACGGCAGGACCAAGGCGAGGCTGTTTCACCGCCAGACGGAAGCAGATACTGCCGTCGTGCCCGGTGACGACCCGTTCATTCACAGCCTATTGCAGACGAGGGCAAGATGTATCTATTTTTCTCACCAGAACATAGACATAAATGCGGAATCCACCGTCTGGTGTGACGCAACCGGGGTATACTTAAAACACAAGGGCGAGGTTCGCCATCTTGCTTCTGTCGAGCGGTACCGCTTGCGTGGCGAGCACAACCGGCGTAATCTGGCTGCAGCGGTCGCTGCATGTCTTGCCTGGGACGTTAGTGGTGACTGTGTGCAGGAGGCAATAGACACCTTCCAGACGTTGCCCCATCGCATGGAGCGGGTAACAGAGGTTGCCGGAGTGCAGTATGTCAACAACTCCATGTGTACGAATCTAAAGGCAGCGGAGGAGAGTCTGAAAGCAGTGCCCGCCCCAGTGGTGCTGATTATGGGAGGCGTGGATAAGGGGTACAGCCCCTTCGAAAGGCTTGTGCCTGTTCTGCGTGAGAAAGCGCGTGGCGTGGTGCTCATCGGGAAGGATGCCGAGCGCATCGAGAATCAGTTGCGCAACGCAGGGTGGGAGCATACTATTCGATGTGATAGTCTGGAAGAGGCGGTGTTGTGTGCCCGCGATCTGGCGCGCCCGGGGGACTGGGTGATGTTGTCGCCGGGGTGTGCCAGCTTCGATATGTTCACCGATTTCAAGGAACGCGGCAGAATGTTCCGCCGCATTGTGCGTCGGCTGGAGGGGCGCGATGAATGATTCGCAGCGTTCTAAGGACGACAAACTGCTATCGTGGGCGGTATTTGTGCTGGTGGTTGTGGGGCTGATAGTGGTGTACGACGCCAGTTTCCCCAGGTCAGGCTTCTGGCAGATTACCAAACAGTCCGCGTGGGCGATGGTTGGCTGGCTAGCTTATATGGCGGGCAGGCGGCTTTCGCTGATTACTCTCTATCGCTGGGCGCCCGCGCTGGCTATCGTTACGCTGATTCTGATGCTGATGACACGCTATTCACCACTCGGCATCGAGAGAGGAGGGGCACATCGCTGGCTAAGGCTGGCGGAAATAGGACGAGTTGAAATCACTATACAGCCCGCCGAGATCGGCAAGGTTGTGTTGGTTATCCTGCTGGCACGGTTGTTGTGCCACTCGAATCTGGTATCTGCGTGCAAATCGATTCAGGAGCGCCTGTGGCACTGGCTGCTGGCGATAGGGAGCATCCTTGTGGCATCGGGGGTCGTCGTCGTGGTGCAGAAAGACCTAGGCACCGCGCTTGTGTTCGCTGGTGTCGGCGTGGTGATGCTCTTCATCGCCGGTTTGCCGTTTCGCTGGGTGACGACGCTTGTGGCTCTGCTGGCTACTGCGGGCATCCTCTTTACCTTCCGCGAGGAGTATCGCTGGCAGCGTGTTGTCGCTTTTACCCAGCCCTTTGCGTACATCGATACCGCCGGCTACCAGCTTGCTCACTCGCTCATGGGTATCGGCACCGGCGGATTTTGGGGGACGGGGCCCGGTCAGGGGCGTGCAAAGGAGTTTCTGCCGGCAGCAGAGACCGACTTCGTGTTCGCCACCGTTGCCGAAGAGACCGGTGTGTGGGGAAGTACTGCCATTATCGCACTGCTGGCGCTGCTACTGTGGCGCACGTTCGTCATTGCACACAAAACGCAGGCGATGTTCCCGTTGTTGCTGGTGAGTGGTACAGGAGCGATGATTGCGCTGCAAAGCCTGTTGAACCTCTACGTAGTGACCGGTTCGGTGCCGACAACGGGTGTGCCCTTGCCGTTTATCAGTTACGGTGGGTCTTCACTGGTCAGTTTGCTATTCAGTATAGGTTTAGTACAAAAAGTTGCAAGCCATCCAATGGCAGAGCGCGTCAAAGGAGAATCTCATGCGCGTGCTGCTCGTGGGCGGGGGAACGGGAGGACACCTGTTTCCCGCCGTGAGTATCGCCGAGGCGTTGCGTGATGCGGGCGCTACCGACATCGCCTTTGCCGGGCGCGAGGAGGGTCTGGAAGGGCGGATTATTCCGCCTCTGGGATGGAGGTTCTTCGCCATCCAGGCGTTGCCTCTGAGGCGTTCGCTGTCTCCCGCGGCGATAGGCGCGTTATTGCGCACGGTGCACACTGCGCATCGTATTTTGCGCGAGTTCGCCCCCGATGTGGTGGTAGCAACAGGGGGGTATGTCGCAGCAGGGGTGGTGCTGGCACAGGCGTTGCGTCGCGGCAAAATCGTATTGCACGAGCAGAACGCCATTCCGGGGCGCGCTAATCGCTGGATGGCACGATGGGCGCGCCGGGTATGTGTCACTTTTGAAAGCACAGCACGCTACTTCGGAGGGAACCGGTGTGTGCATACCGGTTTGCCCGTACGCAAAGAGCTGCTTCGCTGGCGAGTGGAACGTCGTTATGCCTGCGAGGCGCTCGGCATGAGCCTTGCCGGGCGAGTGCTTTTCGTTATCGGTGGCAGTCAGGGGGCGCGTACGCTGAACGGATGGGTAGCGGAAATGCTGCCAAATCTGCACCAGATGGGAGTGCAGGTGGTGCATCAGGTCGGCGAGCGCAATATGCAGGAGTTTGAGCGGTATCCACAGGGCACAGGCTACCGATGGTTTGGTTTCATGGACGCTCAGACGCTGGGGCAGGCGTTGTCGGCGGCGGATCTGGTGCTGTCGCGAGCGGGAGCGTCCACGCTCAACGAAATTGCGCTGTTTGGTAAAGCGGCGGTGTTTGTACCCTATCCGTATGCCTATGCGGACCACCAGTGGTACAACGCGCAGGAGCTGGCGCGGCTCGGCGGGGCGGTTGTGTTCCGCGAAAGCGAGATGGACGCGCAGCAGCTCGCCAAAAAACTGCTGGAGTTGCTGCACGACGAGTGCAAACTGCGGGAAATGGGCGAAGCCAATCGTCGGTGGAGTAGAGAGGATGCCGCTGAGCGAGTGGTTCAGCAGGTGATGGAGGTCGCGGCGCAAACATGAACAGGGTTCGCGTGCACTTTGCGGGCATCGGCGGTATCGGCATGAGTGCAATCGCGCAGGTGTTGCATCGGCGCGGCTGGCAGGTTACTGGCTGCGACCTCAAGCCGAGCTCCACGACGCAAAGGCTGCAAGAGGCGGGTATACCGGTCTGGATTGGGCACGACCCGGCACATGTGCGCGAGTGCGACGTGTTTGTCTACACCGCGGCGGTGCATGAAGACAACGCCGAGCTGATTGAGGCGCGTCGGGCTGGCGTTCGGGTGCTGCGACGTTCGCAAGCGCTCGGTATGCTGCTGGAGGGGCACAAGGGCATCGCCGTAACCGGTACGCATGGCAAAACCACTACGACAGCGATGGTAGCATCTGTGCTGGAGGCGGCGGGCACAGACCCACAGGTGCTTATCGGGGGCGAGGTTCGCCGATATGGTGGCAATGTGCGGCTTGGGCAGGGGGAGTACGTGGTGGTGGAGGCTTGTGAAGCGTACGATTCGTTTCTGGACCTGCATCCCTATGCGGCGGTGATTACCAATGTGGAGGCAGAGCATCTCGATTACTACCGCACTGAGGAGCGGATGTTGGAGAGCTATCGCCGGTTTGTTTCGCAGGTGCATCCGCAAGGAGTAGTGGTCACATGGGCAGATGACGTGCGCAGTCTCGAAGCGTGCAGGCAAGCAAGGGCGAAGGTTGTGACGTTCGGAAAGGGCGATGAAGCCGAGCACAGAGCGGCGCCGGGTGATAGCGAGGGGGCTTTTGTGCTGGAGGTGCGAGGTAGGAGAATAGGGGAAGTACGCCTTCAGGTGCCCGGGGCGCATAACGTCCTGAACGCCACCGCCGCTGCAGCGATGGGACTGGAGCTGGGCTTTTCATTCGACGTAATACGTAGGGGGTTAGAGAGTTTTGAAGGGGTGCAGCGCAGGCTGGAGTTCGTCGGGCGGGCGGAAGATAAAAATATAGAGATATACGACGACTACGGTCATCACCCGACAGAGATAGAGGTGACGTTGCGCACCATACGTCCCCGTGTGCGCAAAAGGTTGGTGGTTGCCTTTCAACCGCACTTGTACAGCCGCACGCACGACTTTTGGCATCAATTTGTGGAGGTGCTTGCTAGTGGCCCTGATGCGCTGGTGCTGGTGGACATCTATCCTGCACGGGAAGAACCCATACCGGGTATCAGTTCCGCACGCCTTGCGGATGAGATACGATTGCGACGCCCAGAACTGCCGGTCGCTCTGGCGGAAACTCCCGAACAGGCAGCGGAGGTGCTTCTGCAGATGATACAGCAGGGAGATACGGTGCTGACTCTGGGGGCGGGCGAGCTGGACCGCACCGCTCGCTTGCTACTGCGGTTGCTGGGAGGTTTGAACAATGCCTGAGAAGGTTATGGTGCTGATGGGGGGAGATTCCACCGAGCGAGAGGTGTCTCTCTCCTCGGGACGGCGCGTGGCGGATGGGTTGCGCGGCGCAGGTTACCATGTTATCGAGATGGATGTGGTGTTTGACCCTTCACTGGCAGAACAGCGTGGTCTGGAAGCGACCTCCTCTCGTGCGGTGGGGCTTGCCGATTTTGTGCAGCGTTTGCAAGAGCATCAGCCAGATGTGGTGTTTATTGTGCTGCACGGTGCGCCGGGTGAGGACGGGCGTGTGCAAGCGGTGCTGGACCTGATGCACATACCCTATACCGGTTCCGGTGTTCTGGCAAGTGCGCTTGCACTGGATAAGGTGATGACCAAGCGGGTGCTGGAGGCGTTTGGCGTTCCAGTGGCGCCGGACGTCGTATTGCATCGTTGCGAGGGTGGGCATACCGCTATACAGAAGGTGGGCGAGTCTCTGGGCTATCCGGTTATTGTCAAGCCGAACACGCAGGGTTCCACCATCGGCGTCCATCGGGTATATCGAGAAGAGGAGTTGGTTGCGGCACTGGAAGACGCTTTCCGTTACGATGAATGCGTGCTGATCGAGCCGCTTATCTGCGGCGTGGAACTAACCGTGCCCGTAGTGGGCAACCGACGGGCTGTAGCATTGCCGATGATTGAGATTGTACCTGCGGGTGGGTTTTACGACTACGAGGCGAAATATACTCCGGGTGCCACCGAAGAGATTATCCCCGCCCGCGTGCCAGACGAAGTGCACAAGCAATGTGCACACGATGCTCTTCTGGCGCATTCCGCGCTGGGCTGTCGCGGGATGTCGCGCATCGATTTCATCTGGGACCGGTGTCGTGTTGTCGTGCTGGAGGTGAACACCATTCCGGGCATGACGCCGACCAGCTTACTACCTCGTTCGGCGGAGGCGTATGGCTGGAGCTTCGAGCGTCTGGTGGACAACATTGTGCGTCTCGCAAGGGGAGAGGAGGTTGTATGAGAGCACGTGGTGTCGCGATAAGACATCAGACAGAGCGGCGGGTGAAACGCAGTGTGTGGCGCACGATGAGGGGGCTATTGTTGTTGGTTCTGCTTGCAGAGGTCGGTACGGCGATGTGGCGTAGTCCTGCATTCAGCGTGAGGCAGGTGGTGGTGGAAGGCATTGCCTTAACGCGCCCGGAGCAGGTCGTTCACGAAATACGCATAGGCAATGGAGATAGCTGGGTGTTTCTGCCGGCATCTCGCATCGCTCACAGGATACAGCGTCTCCCGACCGTCGCCGAGGCGGTGGTGTCGCGGGGGATGCCGGGCAAGGTGATTGTGCGCGTGTTTGAGCGTCAGCCGATTGCCCTGTTGCGGACGGCGAATGGTGGCTACTGGGTGGACGAGCGGGGAGTACCTTTCTGGAAAACGGAGCGGGCACAGGGCATGCCTACCGTTCGGATAGATACTCCGTTGCCGGTTGCTTTGGGGCAACCTATCCGAAGCAAATCTGTGCAAACTGCACTGGAAATTTTATGCCGGTATAGCCCAGAATATCAGTTGCCTGTGGCTCAAATAGTGGTTGACCGCGAGGGCAATCTGTGTTTAAATATGAGAGAAGGGTTGCCACTGGTGAAGATCGGGGATAGCACGGAGTTACCTCGAAAAATGATGCGAACCGCCGAGCTGTGGACTCAGCCTCAGATTATCCGGCAGGCTGAGTACCTGGACGTCAGCTGTGTGGACAGGCCGGTCTGGAAGCCGAAGGAGAACAGGAAGGGGGCACTGTGAATGAATCTAAACGTATTTCTCTCCAGTATTCGGAACAATCCCTGGATAACGCCGGTGACGGTGATGGCGCTTGTCCTGGGGGCGTTGCTTGCGGTCTCGCTCAAGACGCAGCAGACCATCCGCTCCGCCTCGCTACCGTCTAACCGCTTCTCCGGGCTGGCGGCGGCATACCGCGACCAGCAAGAGCAGCTCAAGATGGCAAACGAGGAGATAAGCAAGCTGCGTGAGCGCACTACCCAGTATGAAAACGAGATGGCGAGTGCCTCGGAAAAGGCGAAACTGCTGAACGACTCGCTGCAGGAGGCGAAGTTCCTGGCGGGGCTGACGCCGGTTGAGGGACCCGGCATTGAGATAGTTCTGCAGGACAGCAAGAAACGCCCACCCGCTAACTCACCGATAGACATTGAAAACTATATTATTCACGACTCAGACCTACAAAGGGTGGTCAATGAGCTGCACGCTGCCGGAGCCGAGGCGGTAGCCATTAACGGACAGCGCATCATCGCTAATACTGCTATTCGCTGTGTGGGACCGACGGTACAGGTGAACAGTATCGCCCTGTCCTCGCCGTACGTGGTTCAAGCCATTGGCGACCCGGAGACGCTTGCCAGCGCGTTGAACCTGCCTCAGGGGGTACTGGCGGACATACAGGCGTTGGACCCGAATATGGTGAAGATAGTCAAAAAGAGCAACATCCAGATACCGGCGTATACCGGCAGTCTGGTCTTTCGCTATGCCAAGCCGGTGACTACGACGCCGGGTGGTTCGGTACAGCAAGGGAAGGGGAACAGTTCTCAATGAACTGGCTACCTGTTATCGCGCTGCTGATAGGCTTTTTTGTCTTTTACTTTGTGCCGCTGGAATTGCCCAGCGATTACGCACCTTATCTGAGCCTGGCCACTTTGTCCGGGTTAGATTCGATTTTGGGAGGGATTCGTGCAGGTATTGAAGGCAAGTTTCACGTAGATGTATTCGTATCAGGGTTCATCTTCAATACCCTGCTGGCAGCGTTGCTGGCGTATCTGGGAGACCAGATCGGGGTAGACCTGTTTCTTGCAGCGGTCGTCACGCTGGGCGGGCGGATGTTTCTGAACCTGTCTCTCATTCGGCGATACTACCTGACCCAGTGGAACATATCTCGACAACGGGACACAGAAAGGACCTGAGACGGGAGTTCACATCATGATTGCCGGACTGGACATCGGCACAACAAAAATCGCGGCTTTAGTCGCGGACGTTACCGACAACATGCGCCTGGACATCATCGGGGTTGGGGTTGCACCTTCCAAAGGGCTGCGCAAGGGAACGGTGGTGGATATCGAGCAGGCAACCGAATCTATTGTGCACGCTGTGGAACAAGCGGAGCATATGGCGGGGCGACGCATCGAGTCGGTGTTCGTTGGGGTGACCGGCGAGCACATTCGCTCCATGAACTCGAAGGGGATGATCGCCGTCACGTCCCCGACGCGTGAGATCTCGAAAGAAGACGTGGAGCGGGTGATGGAGAGCTCGCGCACGGTAGTGCTGACACCCGACCGCGAAATCATCCACGCTATTGCGCGGGGATATGTGGTGGATGGACAGAACGGCATCCGGCACCCGGAGGGGATGAGCGGTTCGCGCCTCGAGGTGGAAACGCACATCATCCACGGCAGCAGTTCCTTTCTGCAGAATGTCACCAAGTGTGTGTTAAGGGCGCAGCTGCAGATTAATGCTCTGGTAGTGGAGCCGATTGCTACCGCGGAGGCGGTGCTTACCGAAGCCGAGCGCAGTCTGGGGGTGGCGCTGGCAGATATTGGCGGCGGTACCACCGATGTAGCGATTTTCACCGACGGTGAGATATACTATACGGGTGTTATCCCCGTAGGTGGCAACCATGTCACTAACGACATCTCGATGGGGTTGCGCACCCCGCCGGAGGAGAGCGAGCGTATTAAGCTGCAGTACGCCTGCGCGCTCCAGGAAATGGTTGGAGATAACGAGGTGGTGCCTCATCGCCCAATGGGTAGCAACGAGGAGCGGAAGGTTCCTGCGCGGGTGCTGGCGGAGATTGTGGAGCCCCGGATGCGCGAACTGTTTGAACTCATCTACGAGGAGATCAAGAAGTCGGGCACGGCGGGCATGTTGCCCGGCGGACTGGTGTTGAGCGGGGGCGGTAGCCTGATGCGCGGTGTGGCGGAGCTGGCGCGAGAGGTAACCGATATGCCCGTCCGGGTTGGCAAGCCCATGAACGTCGGTGGGCTGGCAGATAAAGTAGATAGCCCGGTCTTTGCAACCGGAGTGGGGTTGCTGTTGTACGGACTGAAACATTCCTACGTTCCCAGCGACAGCCGTTACGGTTCTTTCTGGCACAGGGTAACGGTCGGGTTGCGTCGCTGGTTGTCACGATTTGCACAATAATCCAAATTTGATCATAGGGGGCTAACACCAATGGCTGGCGTACGACAGTATGCTCAGATTAAGGTCATCGGCATCGGTGGTGGGGGCACAAACGCCGTCAACCGCATGATTGAGGCGGGATTGGCAGGGGTGGACTTCTGTGCCATGAACACCGATGTGCAGGTGCTGGAGATTTCCGCAGCGGAGAAGAAGGTTCAGCTCGGTGAGAACCTGACCCGGGGACTGGGGGCAGGTGGTAATCCGCAGATCGGTCGCAGTGCAGCGGAGGAGAGCAAGAACGAAATCATGAAGGTGCTGGAGGGCGCGGACATGGTGTTCATCACCGCCGGGATGGGTGGTGGCACCGGTACCGGCGCAGCGCCTGTGGTCGCGCAGCTGGCGAAGGAGATGGGCGCGCTGACCGTCGCGGTGGTGACAAAACCTTTTAATTTCGAGGGACCGCGCCGGATGCAGATTGCGGAAGAGGGCGTTGCCAATCTGCGCGAGCACGTGGATACGCTTATCGTTATTCCCAACGAGCGCCTGTTAAACGTGGTAGAAAAGCGCACTACTTTAGTGGAGGCCTTCCGCGCCGCCGATGATATTCTGCGACAAGGCGTGCAGGGCATCTCCGATATTATTACCGTTCCGGGCTTAATCAACGTGGACTTCGCGGACGTTAAAACCGTTATGTCCAACGCAGGTCCCGCGCTCATGGGCATCGGGCATGGCAGCGGCGAACACCGTGCACGCGAAGCGGCGGAAGGCGCAACCAACAGCCCGTTGCTGGAGACCTCCATCGATGGCGCACAGCGTGTGCTGATTAACGTCACCAGCGGTCCCGACATGACCCTGCAGGAACTGAGCGAAGTGGCAGCGGTCATCCAGACTCTGTGTGACATCGATACCGCGCATATTATTTACGGACACGTCCTGGATACGAAGATGGAGGGTGAACTCAAGATTACGGTGCTGGCGGCTGGATTGCCTGCTTCGGCTCAAACATCCTTGACGGAGCGTCCGACGCAGCGCCCGGAACCGCTGCGGCGCCCAGAGACTCTGGGGGAGCGCATAGGAGTAGTGCCTCCTCGCTCTGCCGAGCGTACCCCGGCAGCGCCTTCGGGCACGCCGGAACGTCAGCCACAACAGACGCCAGTGAACGACACCGATTACGACATCCCAACCTTCCTGCGCCGGCGCGGCTAAAGCCCGATGGCAAAACTCTTTTATTCGCAGGGGCGAGGTTGTCCTCGCCCCTGTCGCTACACGCCTGCAATAATGCGCTCAATGCGCTGTGCGACATCGCGTAGGTAGTTCGCGTCGCCACCGCCCAGCTCGGCGGTCAAAAATCCCCTGTAGCCTACCTCATCCAGCGCTTTCCGTACCTCTCGCCAGTTAACATCACCCTCCAGCAGGTTCACAAACTGGCGTGTGGACCGCTTGAAGTCCTTCAGGTGAACCCGATGGATGCGTTTGCCCAGCGTGCGTATCCAGTCCTCTGACCACCCAAACGCCAGCACATTGCCCACATCGAAGTACGCTTTCACGAAGGGGCTACGCAACTCGTCCACATACCGCGCAAACTCCAGCGGACTGAGCAGGAAGTTGTTCCACACGTTCTCTACCGCGATGACCACTTTCAACTTCTCCGCCAGCGGGATGAGCTTGCGGATATTTTGCTGAGAGCGCGTATAGGCGTCCGCGTAGCGCGTGCTTTCGTTGACGATGGCGGGCACAAGCAGCACCGTATCCGCCCCCAGCTCTTTGGCGCACTGTAAAGCCGCCTGCACGTCCTGAATACCCCTTTCCACCGTGCGCGGGTCGGCACTGGAGAGTGGCGCGTGCCAGCCACCGTAGATAATAGAGTGAACAGGCACGCCGCTTGTTTCCGAAGCCGCGCGGATTCTTCTTATCTCTTCCGCATCGGTGATGGGCGGAGCCTCGATGCCGTCAAAGCCCACCTCTTTCGCCAGATTGAACCGCTCGACGTAACTCAGATTGCCCGGCAACATGGAAAGCACCAGCGCTTTTTTCAGTCCGTTCTGCATCGTGCGACCTCCTTAACGGTGTCAACCAGTAGAAGGATACTGAAAACAGAAGGGGAATCCTGCTCATTGAGTGGGAAACCTGTTTTGAGGAAGAACGATGCCACAGGTAATGTCTCTGGGTGAACTTCTGGTGGAGGTCATGCGCCCTGTTGTTGACCAGCCGCTGGACGAGCCGGGGCAGTTCGTGGGACCGTTTCCCAGTGGTGCACCGGCCATTTTTATCGACGCGGTAGCACGGCTGGGTGTGGCGTGTGGCTTCATCGGCGTGGTGGGCAATGACCCGTTCGGCAAGTGTGTGTTGCGCAGGCTGAAAGGGGACGGCGTGGATGTGAAACATATACGGGTGGTACCGCACCGCACAACCGGCATCGCTTTTGTTTCCTACCGGTCGGATGGTTCCCGGCAGTTCCTGTTCCATCTGCCGCAGTCTGCCGCTGCGCTGCTGAGCCCGGAGGACGTGCGTGAGGATTATCTGCATGACGTGCGGGCACTGCATATCACCGGCTCGGCGCTGAGTATCGGCGAAAGCGCGCGCGAGGCGTGCTATCGGGCGGTCAGGCTGTGCAAACAGCGTGGAGCAGTGGTGAGCTTTGACCCCAATATTCGCCCGGAACTGCTTGGCGTGGACACCGTTCGGACGCTGTGCGAACCCGTGTTACAGTCGTGCGACATCCTATTGCCCAGCGGTCAGGAAGCCACGATGCTGACCGGCGATACTGACGAGGAGACCGCGTGCTACAATCTGGTGGCGAGAGGTATCCCCATCGTGGTGTTGAAGCGCGGGGCGCAGGGTTGCATCGTTTTTACCGACCAGCACAGGACGCAGATACCTGCATACCCGGTAGAGGAGGTAGACCCCACAGGCGCAGGCGATGCTTTTGCAGGTGGCTTTGTGGTGGCGATGCTGCGCGGGATGTCGGTCACCGAATCGGCGCGATTTGCCAGCGTAATCGGGGCACTGGCGGTCACCAGGCAGGGACCGATGGAGGGTCTGCCGACCCTTGCGCAAGTGGAAGCGTTCCTGTCCTCGATGGAGGGGGGCGAGAGAAGATGCATTTGAAAGAAGCACTGGAAACAAAACGCCGACACGCATCTGCTGTCCTGGCGACCAACTTTTACAACGTCGAGACCCTGCTGGCAGTGCTGCGCGCTGCGCGAGAAACCAGCTCTGCGCTCATTCTGCAAACCTCCCCAGCAACGATACGCTATCTGGGCGTGAAAACCGCTGTAGCGATGGCGCGCGCCGCTGCTGGCGAGGTGGGTGTTTCGGCGTGGTTGCACCTTGACCATGCGCGCGATGTGGAGCTGGTATGCCGGTGTATAGAGGCTGGCTACGACTCAGTGATGATAGACGCCAGCGATAAAGACTTTGACACCAACGTACGCCTCACCCGAGAGGTGGTTGCGCTGGCGCATCCGCGAGGCGTGCTGGTGGAAGCAGAGCTGGGATACATTCCCAAGCTGGGCGAGCGCGCGGCACAAGAGTACGACATGACCTCGCCGGAACAGGCGGAACACTTTGTGCAGGAGACTGGCGTAGACCTGCTGGCGGTCGCTATCGGTAACGCGCACGGCTTTTACAAGCGGCAGCCACAACTGGACATCCGGCGTTTGCAAGCCATTCGAGAGCGCGTGGATGCGTTTCTGGTTCTGCACGGTGCGTCGGGAATACCGGACGACCAGTGGCGCGAGGCTGTACGAAGCGGTATCGTGAAAGTGAACTTCGCCACAGAAATCAAGGATACATTTATGGCGCACCTGCGCGAGGCAATGGTGCGCATGGAGAGCATCGACATCCGACAGGTTTTTCCTCCTGCTATGCAGGCGGTCACGGAGCTGGTGAAGAGCAAGATGCTGTTGTGTGCAGGGCAGGATTCCTCTGCCCTCTCGCTGAAGTAAGGCAAAAACAGGCTCGGGCATGAGAACAGACCGGTTAACCCTTTCCTCACGCACCACCGCCATCATCCGTCGGTCCGCGCTCGCGCACAACGTGCAGTGGCTTCGTAAGCATCTGCCTGCGGGCACGCGAGTCATGGCGGTGGTAAAAGCCAACGCCTATGGGCATGGCGCGGCGACCGTCGCGCCGGTTCTGCAGCAGATCGGTGTGAATGCCTTTGGGGTAGCAGCAACAGCGGAAGCGAAGGAGTTGCGCGACGCAGGTGTTGTTGCACCTGTTTATCTGCTCAGCCCCGTGCTACCCGATGAAGTGGAGGCGGTTCTGGCAACGCAGGTGACCTGTCTGGTGCAGGATGCCGATTTCGTGCGCCATCTTGCGCGAGCAGCGACGCGGTGTGGGCAAAATGTGGAGGTGCACCTGAAGGTAGATGTGGGCATGAGCCGTTTCGGCGTTCTTCCCGACCATGCACCGGAGGTTGCAGAGGCGATAGAGAGCGTCCCAAACGTACGCCTGACAGGCATTGCGACCCATTTCCCCTGCGCCGATTCCTCCCCTGAACTCACTCGATACCAGTGGAACCTGTTTGTGCAGACCGCCGACAAGGTGGCGTCCTGTTTGGGAAGACCGCTGGTGCGCCATGCGGCTGCCAGTGCGGGGTTACTGTCCGTGCCGGAATCTGCCGCGCAGATGGTACGATGCGGGCTACTGGTATACGGTATCGCTCCTTCAGGATATACCCCGACAGCGCTGGGATTACAACCCGCCCTCTCACTACACACCAGAGTAACCGCCCTGCGTCGCGTGCCAGCTGGCGCAAGGGTGGGGTACGGAGGGACCTTTGTCACGCAGAGAGAGACTCTGGTAGCCACTGTGCCGGTCGGCTATGGCGATGGGTATTTGCGTGCGTTAGGCAATCGGGCGCAGGTATTGTTAAGGGGCAGGCGTGTGCCCGTCATCGGGCGGGTATGCATGGACCAGATGATGATAGACGCCACCGATACCGGCGCGGAGATTGGCGACGTGGTAACCATCATCGGCGAACAGGAAGGGGAGCAGATCACCGTCAACGAGGTTGCCTGCTGGCTGGACACCACTCCGCACGAGGTAACAACCCTGCTCTCGGCAAGAGTTCAGCGAGTGCTGGTGGACTAAGGCTCTACCCACTTGCCATCCTGCTTCAGCAGGTTCACCAGCTCCTCCACACCGCGCTCTTGTGGGATGTTATCTTTTACCAGCTCGCGCCCGCGATACAGCGCGATTTTGCCCGCTGCTCTGCCCACATAGCCATAGTCGGCATCTGCCATTTCGCCGGGCCCATTAACGATACAACCCATTACAGCAATATCAAGTCCTTTAAGATGCTTAGTGGCACGACGAACTTCATTTAGGACGGTCGGCAGGTCAAACTTGGTGCGTCCGCAAGAGGGGCAGGCGATGTATTCCACCTGTGTCTTGCGCAAGCCCAGCGACTGCAGGATATCGTAGCAAACTGGGATTTCGTTCACCGGGTCTTCCGCGAGCGAGACGCGAATGGTATCGCCGATGCCCTCTGCCAGCAGGGTGGCGATACCGGCGGTGCTTTTGATGCGCGCGTATGTGCCGTCGCCTGCTTCCGTGACTCCCAGATGGATGGGGTAATCACGCCCAGTTTCATCCAGCCGCTTTGCCAGCAGGCGATTCGCTGCCAGCATGATGGGCACACGGCTTGCCTTCATCGAAATCACGATGTCGCGGAAGTGGTGCCTCTCACAAATCTCGATGTATTCCATCGCCGACTGTACCATGCCCTCCGGGGTGTCGCCGTAGGTCACCAACATCCGCTCGCTCAGGCTGCCGTGGTTTACCCCGATGCGCAGAGCGATACCATGCTTTTTACATGCCTCTATGACGGGAACCAGCGCCTCTTCGATCGCCTGCCGTTCCTGCTCATGCTCTTGTGGGGTGTAGTCGTCAGCACGACCGCGCGGCTTGCGGTAGACGAACAGGCCGGGGTTGATGCGTACCTTGTCTACATACTGTGCGACCTCTACCGCGATGTCCGTACCCTGATGATGCACATCTGCCACCAGAGGCACGCGATAGCCCTTTTTCAGCAGAATATCGCGGATCTCGCCGATACACTGCGCCTCCCGCAGGTTAGGGGCAGTGATGCGTACAATCTCTGCACCTGCGTCCCACAGCTGCATCACTTGCTCCGCGGCGCGCTGCACGTCCCACGTTTCCGCCGTAATCATGGATTGTACCACAATGGGGTGTCCACCCCCGATGGTAATCGCGCCCACACGCACCGGGCGCGTTTTGCGCCGAGCATATTCTATCTGCCACATGGGTTCCGATTCTGACTCCGTTGGGATGGCTGCGTGTACTATTCTAGCACCTCACGAAGGTAAAAAACAACGGCGGGAGTATTTCTCCCGCCGTTGCCACCGCACAAGGTGGTAGTTAGAACCTCGCGCCAAGGTAGACGGCAAAGCCGTTGTGCTCGTTGTCGGTACCGGTCAGTCCGTTGTAGCGCAGTTCGAGGAACAGCGGCGTGCCGCCCTCTCGACCCATTGTAAAGTCATACCCGACACCGATGGTGTAGGCAAAGCCGGTCTTGGTGTCACCACTTTCCGGTCGCTTCGAGAAGCCCACGCCAACGCCGGCTACGTAGTTCAACCCTCCGCCGAGTTTGCCCCAGTAGTTGAGCAGAACGGGGATGTTGTACACCTTGCCGGAGCCGTAGTAGTCGATACTCACGCCGAGGTCCGCTGCGTAGCCCTCTTTGACAACAATGCCACGCTGCAACACATAATCCACACCGGCTCCGAACCAGGTATTGGCTTCGTTGCGGGAGATGGACTTGCTGGGGAAGAACGCGCCGATGCGCACGCGGAGATTGTTGCCCGTCGTTTCCTCACCCCACTGCGCAAACGCTGGCACCGTCCATGCCGTCAGCACCACTGCCGCCGCGAACGCGAACCACAGTCGTTTCATACTGAAACACCTCCCTCGTAAAGTGAACAGGTTG
>CALJAP010000062.1 GCA_938027655.1 uncultured bacterium
GCTCTGCCTGCGAGCCAAAGAGCTAGGCAAGCGCATCGAGGTGTGGAAAGCCCCCGACGGGACGGTATCGGAAGGCATCAAACGGCTGATGCAGGGCGATGGGTAGCTCCAGTGGGCAGATAAGGAGTATAATAACAAGGGAGTATGCTGAAACATGTCTGCAAACGGTGGGCTGGAGAGGTTTATCAATCAGATTGTGGAAGGCGACTGCCGCGAATGGCTGCTACAGTTGCCGAATGAGTGTATAGACCTCATCGTCACTTCGCCTCCGTATGCTGACCAGCGAAAGCATATCTACGGCGGTGTGCACCCCGACGAATACGTGCAGTGGTTTCTGCCTATCTCCGCCGAGCTAAAGCGTGTGCTCAAGCCCACCGGCTCTTTTGTGCTGAACATCAAAGAGCGGGTGGTCAACGGGGAGAGACACACCTACGTCATTGAGCTCATTCTGAAGATGCGGGAGCAGGGCTGGTTGTGGACGGAAGAGTACATCTGGCATAAGAAAAACACCTATCCGGGCAAATGGCCCAACCGTTTCCGCGATGCATGGGAGCGCTGCTTGCACTTCACCAAGCAGAGGCAGTTCAAGATGTTTCAGGAAGCGGTGATGATTCCGATGGGTGACTGGCGCCATGCTCGTCTGCGCAAACTAAGCGAAAACGACCTGCGTCGCGACGTATCGCGTGTGGGAAGCGGTTTTGGCAAAAGGGTGGCTAACTGGATTGGCAGGGAACTGGCTTATCCCACTAACGTACTGCACCTAGCAACAGAGTGCTACAACCGTAACCATGCCGCCACTTTCCCCGTAGACCTGCCTGCGTGGTTCATCAAACTGTTCACCGAGCCGGGTGACGTCGTGCTCGACCCGTTCATGGGTTCCGGCACGACAGCCGTTGCTTGCATCCGCCTGGACCGGAGATTTATTGGTTTTGAGTGGAATCCGGAGTACGTGCAGGTAGCACGTCAGAGAGTAGCGAAGGAATCGAGCCAACCCAGAAGCGATAGTTCTACCCCCGTTGCACAGCCCAGCGTACCGCTGGGCTAAGGGCTACTCCATCCGCGTTGCACAAACGACAGGGAAAAACCCCTGAACTGGCGAACTTGCATCGTGTGTGGGGGAGGACGAGGCTCCCGCCGAACCGTAGCCGCAACCTTTAGGTTGCGTTTTCTCGTGGCGCAGGCTAATGAACTTTGAAAAAAATAGTCGCACTTATCCCCTTCTCTCCTTTCCCAATGCTTCGGGAGAGGTGTCGGAGGCGAGGTGTATTCAACCGAACCCCCTGCCCTACAAGGGAAGGGGACGTCCGAAACTCGGCTCCCCTCTTCTGGAAGAGAGGGGTCTGGGGAGAGGTTCAATCGTTTCATCTTTCCGCAATTCACAAGGCGCAGGCTGAAGCCTGCGGCTACGTTGGGTTATTATCGTGTATCGTGGAGGACTCGACCGATGACCATCCTGCAACAACTGGTGGAGCTCTCGCACTGGCTGGGGGCGGAGCACCGAGAACTGGCGATATTGGGTGAGGGAAACACCTCCGCTCTAGCGGAAGACGCCCAGAGCTTCTACGTGAAAGCCAGCGGCACACGCTTAATGGATATCGAGGAAGACGGCTTCGTGCGCGTGGACCTGCAGAAGACCCTGCACGCGCTGGAGCACGCTGAGGAGAGCGACGAAGCGACCCGCACCGCGCTGGAAGCCGGTCGTGTAGACCCCAACGAGAAAAAGATGCCCTCCGTAGAGACCTTCCTGCACGCTTACCTGCTGTCTCTGCCGGGCATCCGATTCGTAGGGCATACGCACCCGGTGGCGGTGAACGCCTTGCTCTGTTCAAAACAGGCGGAAGAGTTGATTGCCGGGCGTCTCTTTCCCGACGAAATCGTGGTGTGCGGCATCGCGCCGCTGTGGGTTCCGTACACTGACCCCGGCTTACCCCTTGCCCGCGAACTGCGCCGACAGGTAGAAGGGTATGTGCAGCAGTACGGCGTTTTGCCGAAGGTTATCCTCATGCAGAATCACGGTTTGATTACCCCCGCGGAAACTCCCCAAAAGGTGATAGCTGCCACTGCCATGGCTGTGAAAACCGTGAAGATACTTTTGGGTACAATGGCAGCGGGAGGACCCAACTTCCTCGCACCTCATCATGTGGAAAGGATTTACACTCGCCCCGATGAGGCATACCGACAACAAATCATCGCGCAGATGCAAGCCGCGCGTGAGAGCATAGCGTAAGGAGAGGTGAGCACCATGCATTCGGACAAACTGACCAGATACCGCAACGCACAACAGCCCGTTCCCCGCAAGATGCTCCGCTGGCATCTGTATGGAGCGGGATTGGAGAATCTGGGAAAGAACGGACAGCCCGAAGAAGTACCCGTCCCCGAGCCCGGCGACGATGAACTGCTAGTGCGCATCGATGCACTGGGACTGTGCTTCTCGGATACGAAGGTGGTATCGCTGGGCGAAAAACACCCGCGCCTCGTCGGACGCGACCTGCAGAAAGAGCCTGTTGTGCTGGGGCATGAGGTCTCCTGCACGGTGGTGAAAGTGGGTAAAAACCTGCAGCAAAGGTTCCACGTCGGGCAGAGGTTTATCGTGCAGGCGGACGTGTTCTACGGAGGAAAGAGCATCGCCTATGGCTACGTGTTGCCCGGCGCCATGACCCAGTACGGTATCATCGGCAAGGAGATTATCGAGGGAGACGAGGGGTGCTACCTGCTACCCCTGAGGGACGAGGACGGTTACGTGGAAGCAGCACTGGTAGAGCCATGGGCGTGCGTGGTGGCGTCTTACTCCCAGAAACGCCGTCAGCATATTCGGCACGAGGGCGTAGCACTGCTTGTCATGGGTGAGCGCGTGCCGCACACCGAGTTCACTCTCGGCGAGGCGGTGACTGCTTCTTGTCGCCCCCGCAAGGTGGTCGCTCTGAGCGCGGGGGGGCAGGTGCGTGCGGAACTGGTCAGGCTGGTTGCCGATACGGGCATGGAGATGGTGGAGGACGAGGCCACGATAGACGCCGCGCGCCGGCACGCCCCGGAAGGCGGTTATGATGATATCCTGTGTATCGGCGAGTTACCACCAGAAGCCATCGAGGGCGTCGCCGATTTGCTGGCAAAAGGTGGTGTGTTGTGGGTATTGCGTCGCACCCCGTTCGAGCGTTGCCTGAGTCTGGACATCGGACGCATCCACTATGATAACCTCTGGATAGTGGGCGCGTTTGGCGATAACCTTGCCGATGCGAATACCATCTCCCTGCGCAGTGAGCTGCTACCGGGCGGTACCTGCTGGATAGTGGGCGGGGGCGGACCGATGGGACAGATGCATGTGCAGCGTGCGGTGCAGTTACCGGAACCGCCATCGCTTATCGTGGCGACCGATGTGGATGCGGTGCGCCTCGAAGCGGTGCGTGAGCGATACGCCCCCACTGCGCAACGGCGAGGCATTCGCTTCGTTACCCTCAACCCCAAAGAGTTCGAACCGCAGGCGTTCCACCAGAAACTGCTGGAGCTGACCGATGGCAAAGGCTTTACCGACATCGTAAACATGGTTCCCGTAGCGGATGTGGTCGCGGATTCCGCCCAGTTGCTTGCCGACGGGGGCGTGTACAACATCTTCGCGGGCGTAGCGCGTGGCGTTAAAGCCTGCCTAGACGTAAACGCGATATGCGGGCGCGGCGTACGCTTCTTCGGCAGCAGCGGTTCCTCACTGGCGGACATCCGCCTCACGCTGGAACAGATGGAGAGCGGGCAGTTGCAAACGCGCGCCTCGTTGGCAGCGATAGGCGGTATGAAGGCGGCTCATGAGGGCATTAAGGCGCTGATAGAAGCACGCTTCCCGGGCAAAACAGTCATCTTCCCACAAATACCCGACTTGCCTCTCATGTCGCTGACAGAGCTAAGGGAGAAGTTCCCCACCGTCTACGCCAAGCTGGAGAACGGTCGCTTCTGGACAAGAGAGGCGGAGGAAGAGCTGCTGAGGCTGCTACTACCAGAGGAGTGAGCAGTTCCACAGAAAAACGGTTGACATACGAGGCGGAGAATTTGCCGTTACCGGAGGAATAATATGAAGAAGGTGTGGAGTCCCTGAACTATCCTGTAGAGATTCGCCGCTTCTCAGAGGAGGAGGGAGACGGATACCTCGCTTGTATCCCCCTACCTAGGGCGGTGGATGTTCACAGCGATGGGTGAAACCCTTGAAGACTGGTTGGAGAAGAGGTTACTTCGCTTTGCGAGCGATAAGAGCGGTTTGCCACCACTACGTGCTAAGGATTAACCTCTCGTGGCGCGTCTTCGTGGTTCTATTGGGCAAGCCGCTTTCGTTACTATCTCCTCATCCACCATACCGCCAGCACCAGCAGTCCTACCGCCAGCCGATACCACAGGAACAGGTTCACCGAGTGCGTACGCAAATAACGCAACAGGAAAGCGATGGAGAGATAGCCCACGATGCCGGAGGTGAGCACACCCACCGTCATTATCAGCAGTTGTTCACCGGCAGGGGGGGATTTGACCAGATGGCGAAACGTCCACAACGTGGCTCCTAAGGTAATCGGCGCGGAGAGCAGAAACGAGAACCTTGCCGCTGCTTCGCGCGTTAAGCCAAGCATCAGTCCCGCCGTAATCGTCGCTCCCGAACGCGACACGCCCGGTATCAATGCCAGCGCCTGCGCACAGCCAATCAAAAACCCCTCGAACAGGCGTAAGGAGTCCACCGGACGCTCCCGCCTGCCGAAGTGGTCGGCGAGGAAGAGGATAACCCCCATGAGCATCAGCAGTGCGGCAATCAAAGCGATTTGGGTGCGGATGCTCTGCTCAATCACGTCCTCGAACAGCGCGCCCGCCGCCGCCCCCGGCACGCACGCCAGCAGTATCATCCACGCCATGCGACCTTCGTCGCGATTCGGGTTGGCGGGACGAAACAGCGCACGTAACAACCGCCACAGGTCGTGCCGGAAGTAGCCGATAATCGCCACAGTAGTCCCCAGATGCAGCGCCACATCGAACACCAGCTTCTCTTGAGGAGAGCCTTCCTGCCATCCAAACAGCCAGGGGGCAATCAGCAGATGAGCGGAGCTGGAAATAGGCAAAAACTCGCCAAGACCCTGCAGGATGCCCAGCACCACAGCTTCTACTAAATTCATGCTCTAACAACTTCCTCCGTCCTAGGTGTCAGACGCTTCGTGCGTTGAGGAGCAATCCAGTAGCGGTGCAATATCACGCGGATGACCGCCGCCACCGGTGGAGCCAGAAACATGCCCATCAGCCCGAAAAACTGTGCTCCGATAAGCAGCACCAGGATCACCGTCACCGGATGCAGTTTCACTCGCTCGCCGATGAGAATGGGCAGGATGAGCTTGCTCTCGATAAAATGCAGTGCGGTGAAGAAAAGCAACACATGCACCGCCACCATCAGGTTTTGCGGATACTGCAACACTACCAACAGCACGATAGGAATGCCTCCTAAGATGGGACCGATGATAGGAATAGCCCGTGTGATACCCGCCAGCACCGCCAGCACCAGCGTGTATTTGACGCCAAGCAACCCCAACCCGATGCCTACCACCACACCGGCGATGATACACAGCAGGAGTTGACCGATTACATAGTTTTCCAGTATCAGATTCGCCTGCCGCATCAACCACAGGGTATCGCGCCACCAGCGTCGGGGCACCAGCGCGACGAACTCGTGCTTAATGTTGCGCGAGTCGGTGAGGAAGTAGAACGCCAGTACCGGTATCAGCACAATCTCCACGATATGCCCCACTATCGTCGCGGTGCTTGCAACCAGACCACTCATCCATTGACGTGAGGTCTCCACGATGCCGCCCACGTTCTGGCTCTCTATCAGACGGCGCACATCTGGCGGCAAGGTCTTATACCATGCCTGCACGTCCTTGGCAAACTGCTGAATCTCCTGCTGGTACTGGGGCCAGTTTGTCACCAGCGCGCGGATTTCCGCCTGAAACGGGGTGATCAGCACGCGCACGCTGAGGTAGGTTAGGTAGCCGTACAGCACGAACACCGCCAGCGTGATGAGCGGGCGCACTATCTTACGAGGCACGTGCGACGGCAACAGGCGACAGAGCAG
This sequence comes from uncultured bacterium, assembly GCA_938027655.1. Lineage (GTDB taxonomy): Bacteria > Armatimonadota > HRBIN16 > HRBIN16 > HRBIN16 > HRBIN16. The sequence goes on from CALJAP010000062.1 coordinate 6,083, forward strand.
CTGAACCAGCCAGCCCGCAGGATAGGCAAACAGCCCCGCTACAATCACAGTGACCAGGATAGAACGAATGCGCACCACCACATACACCGCTAGCGCAATCATCAGCACCCGCAAGAGGAACACACCGGCGGTGCGCGCAATGTACCGAACCCTGCTTTGCCACGAGTGCCAGTCGTTCATGCGTTTACCCCGAAATGCTCCAACAGAACCTGTCGGATCCGCTGAGCCGCTTTGCCATCGCCATACGGGTTGACCGCGCGTGCCATCTGCGCGTAAGCGTCCTCATCGGTCAGTAAACGGTTTGCCTCTTCCACAATACGTTCCGTATCCGTGCCTACCAGCCGCGCAGTGCCTGCCTCCACGCCTTCCGGCCGCTCGGTGGTCTCGCGCAGCACCAAAACGGGCTTGCCCAGGCTGGGAGCCTCTTCCTGCACACCGCCCGAATCGGTGAGGATAAGGGTGGAATGCTGCATCAGCTTCACGAACGGCGCGTAGTCGGGCGGGTCTGTCAGGATAACTCGGTTGATCCCGCCCAGCACTTCGGTAGCGGTCTGGCGCACCAGCGGGTTGCGGTGCATCGGAAAGACCACCTGAATATCGTCAATACGCTCCACCAGACGCTTTACCGCTATACATATACGACGTAACGGCTCGCCCCAGTTCTCCCGGCGGTGTGCGGTGAGCAGCACCGTGCGCAGAGGCGACGCCATCGCCTGTTGCAGAAGCGGGTCCGTCACGGGATGGGGTTGCTCCGCCACCATCAGCAGAGCGTCGATGCCGGTATTACCCGTAACCCAGACGCTTTCAGGGGGAACGCCCTCTCGCAGAAGATTCTCCCTCGCTTTGGGGGTAGGTGCAAAGTGGAAATCGGCGATGGCTCCCGCCAGCTTGCGGTTCATCTCCTCCGGGAAAGGGTTGTATTTGTGGTGGGTACGCAACCCTGCCTCGACATGCCCGAACGCCACCTGATGATAGAACGCCGCTAGCGCCGCGACAAAAGTGGTGGTGGTATCGCCCTGCGCCAGCAACACTTGCGGTTTCTGTTCACGGAGCAGAGCGTCCAGCCCTTCCAGCACGCGCACGGTAATCTGCGTCAGTGTTTGACCGTGCTGCATGATGTTCAGGTCGTGGTGGGGAGTGATGCGAAAGACTTGCAGAACCTGGTCCAGCATCTCACGGTGCTGTCCGGTCACCACTACCTTTACCTGCACGAGCGGTTCGTACTGCTGCAGTTCCTTGACGACCGGAGCCATCTTCACCGCGTCAGGGCGCGTGCCAAAGACCGTCATCACCTGCAGGGGAGCTGGCATGTACAGTTACCTCGTCATCCGGTAGAGGGTAAAAGCCGCTGCGCTGAACAACAGCCCGATGCCCCAGATGACGATGACAGCGCGCCGGTGCCCCAGTCGTCCCACCAGCCAGTGGTGAAAATGCCTCATGTCTGCTTTATGCAGGGGCTGGCGGGCAAGCACACGGCGAGAAACCACGAAGAAGGCGTCGAAGAAGGGCACTCCCAGTACCAGCAACGGCACCAGCACCGAGATGGTGGCGGCCACTTTGAACGTGCCGACAATCGCCAGCGTTGCCAGCACGAAGCCGATGAACTGCGCTCCCACGGTTCCCATGAAGATGGAAGCGGGGTTGATATTATGACGCAGAAAACCCACGCACGCGCCTGCCAGCGCGGAAGCGGGTATGGCAATCGCCAACTGCTTCTCTGAGATCGCCATCAGGGTAAGTGTACTGGCGGAAATCGCCGTCACACCGGCCGCCAGTCCGTCCAGTCCATCGATGGCGTCCACCGTTTTAGTGACTACGAACACCCACAGCGCGGTAACAGGGATGCTCCACAACCCCAGCGGCAACCAGTATTCGGGGCGATAGTCGCCGGGCATCAACGGGGCAAACGGGTGGGTGACGCCTTCAATGCGGATACCGAACAGCGTCAACGCCACTCCGGCTCCCAGCAGGATGACCATCTGCCAGAGGGGAGCGATTTGAACCTTGTCGTCGAGCATCCCGAACAACGCGATGAGCGTTCCCAGCACAAGTATCGCTGTCAGCGCGTTGTTCCAGCTCTTCAGCCAGAGCGACATGGGGATGACCGCCGTCCAGAAGGCGAGGTAGATGGCAATACCCCCCCACCGGGGTGTCGGCTGGCGGTGCACCCGGCGTTCGTCCGGCTGGTCGATGACGCCCATGCGTGCGGCAAACGTCCGCACCACAGGTGTTACCAGCGCAGCAGCCACCATCGCTACCAGAAAGGTGAAGAAGGCTATTCGCACCCGCGCTCTCTCCTCTTTCTACCGGGGAAGAGAAGCTCCGCTACGCCGTCGCGCAATCGTACAAGCTCCATCCCCGCCTCTTCGAACAGCTCCATCGCGAACGGATCGGGATAATCCCCTTCAAACACCACACGCTCGATGCCCGCGTTGATAATCATCTTGGCGCAGGCGTTACACGGCTGACAGGTCACATACACCGTTGCGCCTCGCGTAGACACGCCATTTAACGCCGCCTGCAGGATGGCGTTCTGTTCGGCATGCAGGGCGCGCTGGCAGTGTCCGTCCACGATTTTACAACCCACCTCGGTGCAATGCGCCAGCCCATGCGGCGCGCCGTTGTAGCCGGTAGTCAAGATTCGCCTGTCCAGTACGATGACCGCACCCACCGACCGCCTGGGGCAGGTTGCGCGCGTGGCAACCTCCTTAGCGATGCGCATGAAATACTCATCCCACGATGGTCTCGTATCCGCCATCTTCCCTCCCCACTAATCATTATGCCAGAACAGGGAACCGGTCACAGAGGGAAAGCACCTCGTGACGTATCGCATCCAATCGTGCCTCATCTTCAGGCGATTCCAGCGTGCGAGCAATCAGCTCGGCGATACGCTCCATCTCCGGTTCCGCCATGCCGCGCGTGGTTACCGCCGGTGTGCCCAGACGAATCCCGCTGGTCACGAAGGGCTTCTCCGGGTCAAACGGTATCATGTTGCGGTTCACGGTGATGTGCACGCTGTCCAGCACCACCTGCGCCTTACGACCGGTGAGCTTTTGCGGGCGCAGGTCTATCAGCATCAGGTGGTTGTCGGTACCGCCGGAGACCAGTCGGAAACCTCGTTGTGCTAACCCCTCTGCCAGCGCGCGGGCATTGCGGCGGGTCTGCGCTTGATACAGCTTGAACTGCGGTTGCAACGCCTCCTTGAAACAGACCGCCTTCGCCGCGATCATGTGCATCAGCGGTCCGCCCTGCATTCCGGGAAACACCGCCTTATCGATAGCCTGAGCGTACTCCGCTTTGCACAGTATCATCCCACCGCGCGGACCGCGCAGGGTCTTGTGGGTAGTCGTGGTGACGAAATCGGCGTAAGGGATGGGCGAAGGATGTTCGCCTGCCGCCACCAGCCCCGCGATGTGCGCCATATCCACCATGAATTTCGCACCAACCTCGTCGGCAATCTCACGGAAGGCGGCGAAATCGATAATGCGCGGGTAGCAACTGGCGCCCGCGACGATCAGCTTGGGGCGATGCTGTCTGGCGAGGTCGCGCACCTGGTCGTAGTCTATCTCTTCCGTGTCAGGGCGTACACCGTAGTGCACCGCACGATACAGCGTGCCCGAAAAGTTCACCGGGCTACCGTGCGTCAGATGCCCACCCATCGACAGGTCCATCGCGAGGAAGGTATCGCCCGGCTGAAGCACCACGCTGTACACCGCCTGGTTCGCCTGTGCGCCCGAGTGGGGCTGTACGTTGGCATGTTCTGCGCCGAACAGCTGCTTCGCCCGCTCGATGGCGAGGCTTTCCACCACATCCATGTTCTCGCAGCCGCCGTAGTAGCGTTTGGCAGGATAGCCTTCGGCGTACTTGTCGGTCATCACCGAACCCATCGCTTCGAGCACCGCTTTGCTGGCGATGTTTTCCGAGGCGATGAGCTCGAGGTGATTGTGTTGACGCTTCTTCTCGTTCTCGATAGCGGCAAATACGTCAGGGTCTACTTCCGATAGCGGAGCGGTTCGATGGTACTGCATGTAAAGGCGATTATCCAGCAGGCTCACGTTCTGTTTCTCCCTCAGTATAGCGTTTCTCTAACATTTGCACCTTATGTACACGGCGTGCATGGCGTTCTTCGTCGGTAAACGAGGCGTTGAGAAATGCGCTGACAATCTCCATCGCCAGTTCTGCTCCGATAATGCGTCCGCCCATGCACAGTACGTTCGCATCGTTATGCTGACGCGACAGCCGGGCAGTAACAGGGTCCTGTGCATGTGCAGCACGAATGCCCTTTACCTTGTTCGCGCTGATACTCATTCCCACCCCCGTACCGCAGATGAGTATACCCAAATCGCATTCTCCCTGTGCAACCGCGTTAGCCACCATAAGGGCGAAGTCAGGGTAATCACATGGGGCGTCGGTATGGGTGCCGAAATCGCGTACGGTGATGCCTTGCTGTTGCAGGTATGAGCGCACAATGTTTTTCAGATGGTAGCCAGCATGGTCCGCACCTAAGCCGATAATCATGGAAAGCCCTCCCCCGAGAAGTGCAGGTTTATTGTAACATGAGAGGAAGGGGTGTTGCAAGCGCGAGATTTTGTTGTCGAACACGTGTGTTATTCCCCTCGGCCAGCTCGCCCTGTGAGCTCCGCCAGTAGGACGTGTATTTGTTCAATTGCAGGCGTGGATATCCTTCCTATTCGCTCGCTGAGAAACCTTTTGTCTACAGCAGTTAGCTGGAATACCGGTGTAACAGACGGATGACGCAATTTGTTCTGCTCATCAGGCTCAACCAGAACCGTTCCGGGGAAGCGCAGAGCATCCAGCTGCGTCGTCAGGGGTATCATCAAGATCGTCGGCAACTGCTCACTAACCGTTTCGTCCTGAAATACAATTGCGGGTCGTCGCCCTGCCTGTTCGTGCCCCCTTGCAGAGCCAAGCTGCACCCAGAAGATGTCTCCTACCTTCAAGTCTGGATTTCCTCATACGAGAAACGTTGCCATCCCTGTAGCCCTGTTGACTGCCACCATTCCAGCTCATCCTGCAGGAGTTGGCTCGGAGGTTCGTTTGTAAGAGGTATCAACAGTATCCCCGTCGAGGTTTCTATCAGGCGTACGGGTGTGTCAGGTAGCAGACGGTACCGCTCACGCACCGATTCGGGCAGTAGAACCTTCCCATCTTTTTCGATAACCGCGTGTTCCATAGTGAATATACTATACCGCAATCTACCTCGCCCGACGAATCTTCACTCCTGTTGCTTGCGCGGGCACCCTCATCGGCGGCAACAGCTTGCACACCGTGACCTCCACCGCCGATGCGGGAAAGTTCTGCAGGATGTCCGCCGCGATGTGTTCCGCCAAGGTTTCTATCAGCCGAAATCGGTTCTCGGTGCCGATGGCTAACACCCGCTTCGCCACCGCCGAGTAGTTGATGGTCTGCGACAGGTCGTCGCTTTGGGCGGCGGCGCGGATGTCGTACTCCAGTACCACGTCCACCCTGTAGCGATGACCTACTGCCTGCTCCTCGTCGGACGCGCCGTGATAGGCGTGAAAGGTGATGCCCTCTATCAGGATGGTATCAGGCTTTGCCTCCTCTCCCATCATCTCACCCACGAATAGCTGGACATATCTACGGCGCCATCGAGAATAACCAGTACCTGCTTGCGCTGCGCAAGGTCTTTAGCGTCTGGGGTAATCCCCTCGCCTGCTACAGCCGGAAAGGTTTTTACCCCATGCTCCGTCAAGATGGTGGCTCGTTGGCTGATGCGCTCTATGTCCTCAGGGAATATCATCCACGACACCTCGACGGCGATGTGGATAGGCTCTCCCGTATGCGGATGCTTTGCCGACACCAGCTCGTCTATGAGCAGGACCTCCTTTTTCTCCTTGTCTTCCAACGGCACGCCAGAGTCTATCAGGTCCTCCACAAAGAGACCCAGGTCTACAACACGCGGTCGCTTGACATAGTAGCCTAGGATAGCGCTCGCTCGCTGGTGGAAGCGTAGCTCCAGCGTATACCCGCGCCACTTGCCCACCTCCGTATCGAGCTTCTGGAGCCAGCTCGTCAAACGCTCGACCGCTGCCCGGAGTTCGCGCACCTCCTGAAGAAGCTGCTGATGGCTCTCCCACAATTGCTGATGGCTTTCCCACAGTCTCTCCACGCTTGCCTCCAGACGTTCTAGCCGCGCCAACGCCTGCTGATGGCTTTCCCACAGCCTCTCCACGCTCGCCTCCAGACGCTCCAGACGCGAAATGGCTCGTTCATGGCTCTGAGTCAGGCGTTCAAGGGCTTCCTCCACCCGACGCAAGCGTTCGGGCACCTGCTTCTCCTCTTCCGTGAAGAGCACGTCCCGTAGGCGGTCTCGCCACTCCGGGTGCTCGCGCAGAATCTGTATCAGGTCGTCAAGTGTGTGTAGCTCCATCATTTCTCACCTCTACCATTATACCTTACTGCAGGGGAACCTGCACCTTCCGAACCGCATAGAGCTCCACCTCTCCCAGCAAGCCGGATGGACGCAAGGGGGCGTCTTTCGTCCAGTGCTTCCAGGTGGTGAAGGTCAACCGCTGGGGCACTGGGCGGGGCTTGCTTTCCAGGAACCATTGCGGGAAGGCTTTGAGCTGGTTTCCCTGCCATTCGCAGTCGTCGGGATACTGCTCGTCGCCGATAAGGCGGTTGACCCACAGGTTGGTCACATGTACCTCCAGACGGTTCAGCCCGGGGCGCACTGCGCCAGTGATGTCTACCCTGAACGGCGGTTTCCACAGGATGCCCAGATACTTGCCATTCAGCCATACCTCACACAGGTTCTTTACCTCGCCCAGTGAGAGGTACAGCCTGCGGTCAGGCGTCATCAGGGAAGGCGGTATCTGAACTATCTTCTCATAGCGGGCAGTGCCCGAGAAGTAGCGTACGCCGGGGTCGGGATGTTCTGTCCACGAGATGAGACGGTCAAATACCACCTGCTCCGGCGCGCCCCAGCCTTTGGGGAAGCGCACTGTCCACTTACCCTGCACCTTGAGCGTCTGCACGGGGCTACTCGTCTGGACACGCACTATCTTCCCGTGAGAAGCCTGCAGTTCGTATGTGCCAGCTCGCCATGCCAGCAGCTCCGCTTTGTTCTTTGAAACCATGCGCAGCTCGTACGCGGGCAGAACGCCCGCTCCTTCGCGTTCAGGAATCTCTAAATCGGCGTTCTCGTTGACCACTGTGGTATGCTCTCTGCCGTCCAGCGTGTACTCTACGCGCAGTCGCTTGTAGTGCAGGGGAGTGGGGTCACCGCCCATAGTCGCGTTGTTTACGTTGACGAACAGCGTGCCGTTGCGCACCATTGTTCGTAATCGTTCGGTTACATCTGCGCCGCCCGCGCCGTCTACCGCCTCGTAAACAGCCCGGCGTATCACCAGCTGGCTTGGCTTGCTCTGGACGGCTCCAGGTGCACGCACCAATGTGAAATGTGCAACCGGCTGTGCCGACTTGTGGAACACCACAAACACCGAACCCGCCGGGTCCAGCCGTAGCGGCACTATCGTGCGCCCACCCTGCACTCGGTACACGGGCACAGGTTCTATCACACCCGTATCGGGGTGCCAGAGCTGCGGTGCTCCACCGCTTACCCGGAACGTAACCTCGCCCTCTTCCGTACGCTGACGTTGATTGGATACGAAGTAGATGTCGGTATCGCCTGCTACCCGATGAATGTACTCCAGCCGACTGCCCGGAGAGCCTTCGAAGTCGGGCAACACTTTCATCTCGGCAAGTACCTGCTCCACGCTCTTGCCCCATACGATTTTGCCCTTGCCGTAAGCGTGCTCCTTCACGGTTACGCCGTCGCAGTTACCCCACACCTCGTCCGCCAGCCGGCGAACCTCTTCGTCGCATCGCGGGTATCCGCTCAGGCTGGGCGACTTCTCAGGCTTCGGACCGATAACCACTGCGCCCGCCCGCACCAGCTCTGCCACCTTACGCAGCACGCGCGGCGTCATGAAACGGCTTTCCGGCAATACCAGCACGCGATAGGTCATCCCGCTGGGCAGAACGATTCTGCCTTTGCTGACGGTAGCCTGTAGCAACACCTCTTTGTTCAGGCTATCGTAGTCGTAGCCTTTCGCACGCAGGTCGGGGCGGAACGGAGCAGAAATCGGCTGGTGCTCGCCTACGTAGAACGCAACGTCCGCCACGAATCGCCCCTGCTGGAGCAGATACTGGCATCGAGCAAGGTACTTCAGCCATGCCCTGCCCTGTTCCCACCAGGTGTTGGTACGTTCGAAGTGGAAGCCCCATGGTCCCATTGTCATGCCCGGCTTGACGTTCAGCCAGGGCTGGTGCGCGTAGCGATGGAAGATAAAGCGGTTGACGCCGAGACAGAAGACGTAATCGCCCAGCGCTTTCATGGAGTACGGGTCGTTCTGCCACCTGCCCATCTCTGGGGTGGCGGTGAAAGACTCCGCCCCGACGACCTTTCTACCGTAGATGTGTGCAGAGGATGCTGCCAGTTTGGCGGTCTCATGCGCTCCACCGCCTATCCAGAACTCGCCCATCGGGATGTCGGCGCGTCCGCCTGCGGCAAGGTCGTCAAACGTGCCGTTGCCATACGGTTCGGTGGAGAACAGCAGTCCATGCTTGCGACAAAGGCTGGCGAAGTGTCCGTAGTAGTTCTCCACAAACAGCTCTGAGACGGTCTGACGCACATCCCATAGAAAACGCTCGGAGATTTCCGGCGAATCCACCACGTATCCTGCAAACACGGGCAGGAAGGGCAACAGGTCATAGCCGCGTCGTCGGCGAAACTCCTCGCGGAAACGGGGAGTCCAGTTCTGGCTGCCCACCTCGTAGCTGTCCACCAGCGCGTTGTTCAGCGTTTTGCCTGCCAGCACACCGATGTCGCGTAGCACGATCGCCATCATACCGTCGTTCCAGAAGGCGTCCAGTGCCTCCTTGCTCAGCTTGTCTACTTCTAAGCCTCGCCCTTCGGGGGTAGCCGGGTGGTTATCCTTGCCGGTAGGGGTATAGCCGATGCGCAAAATCGTCCAGTTGCCTTCTGGTACATCCCATTCCAGTCGCCCGTCCGCTTGCATCAGAGCGGTCAGGTTCAACACGCCCTCCGGAGGAACGACGCTTTCTGCAGGCGCACCGGTCTCGGCGACAGGCTGGATACCGTCCTGTCGCTCGTATGCCGCCTTGCCGCGCAGGTTCTGAACGCGCAGGTTGCCTTGAGGGGTCGGGAAGGCGAGCACCGCAATGTCACGATAGAACCCTGCTCGCTTTTCCGGTTGGGGCAGCGTATCCGCGAAACGAGACGGACCCTGCACCTGCACCGCCCTTGTCACCACAATGAGCATCGCGTGTTCGGGCTTCACCCAGGGACCCCCGCTGCTGGACCAGCCGGCGCAGTTGTGGATGCACAGTTCGATGCCCAGTCGGTTCTCCTCTTTCACCGCATGGACAATCATCTCGCGCCAGCGCTCGCTCAGAAAGGTCACGCCGCCGGAGGGCACGCCCACATCCACGTTAAATATCTGCGCTCCGCCGACGCCCACGCGCTTCATCGCCTCCAGGTCGGCGGTGATACCCTCTTTGCTGATATTGTCGTTCACCCAGTGCCACCAGGTATGCGGTTTGGCGGAGTTCGGCGGGTTGCGAAAACCCTCTTCCAGCGAATCCGCCGCACATACTGCGGCAAGCAAGCACAGCGTTAACCATACCTTCTTGATTGCGCGCATGTCGTTCACCTCGCATCTTTACCGTTGGTCAGGCGTTAACTTTGTGATGCAACGGGTTCTTTCCTGCGACGGTTGGGAGCTTCCTTCCCATTTACAATTTTGACAAATTTATTGTTGATGTCGCCCAAATTGCTTGACAAGTTGCTTGCAAACACTTACAATAGGCATGGTTCCTCAACCTACTTTTACACGGGAAAGGAGTGAACACCATGTTCTGGCATCGCGTCTCTCGGTTCGTCCTGTCGCTCGTGCTGGGTACGCTATGGTGCACGTTGGCAGTATCCTCCCATGCGCAGGGACCGCCGGACATCGTGTGGATGACCAGACTGCACACTACATGGGTCAACGCGCTCAGCTTTTCGGCAGACGGTCGCCTGCTGGCATCGGGCGGTGAAGAGGGCAGTGCGAGGGTGTGGCAGGCTTCCGATGGCACGCCGGTGCGTCATTTTACCACCGGCACGGCGGTACGCGGGTTGGCTATCTCCCCCGACGGGAGCACTCTCACCGACGTGCTGTTCGAGCGAACGGTGCAGTTCTGGAGCGTCACGGAAGGCACACTGCTTGCCAGCTTTCTGGGGCACAGTGCCTACATGTACGCGGTGCGTTACCTGCCGGACGGTAGCCTCGTCGCTACCGGCGGCACCGACGGCCTGATCAAGTTCTGGCAGATACCGAACAACACGCCCGTCAAGACCATCAGCAGCCCGGAGTGGATACGATGCATCGCCTTCTCGCCGGATGGGAGCCTGGTGGCGTCAGGCGGGCAGAACGGTGGTATCCGCATCTGGCGCGTGTCGGACGGCGTGCTGCTGCGCACCATGACCGGACACACCAGCGGTATCACCGCCGTAGACTTCTCGCCCGACGGTAGCCTGCTTGCCTCGTCCAGCTTCGACAACACCGTGCGCCTGTGGCGGGTTTCGGACGGCGTGCTGTTGCGGACGATGACCGGGCATACCAACTGGGTGCATGGGGTGAGCTTCTCGCCGGATGGGCAGACGCTGGTGTCTGGCGGTCGAGACGGCACGGTGCGCCTGTGGCGGGTCTCCGATGGGGCACAGCTGGCGATGTACAATCAGGAGACCAGTTCGGTGGTGTACTCGGTGGCGTTTTCGCCCGACGGCGAGACCTTCGCCTACGGCGGTTCGGACGGGCGTGTGGTGCTGGCGCGTAATCCCTTCGCGATGCCGAAGGTGGGTGGCACGATAACCTTTGGCGACTACGGGGGCGTGCTGCCATCGCCCGTCACCTTCGAACTGCGCGAGCCCGGGCAGACCGAGCCGTTCCAGACGGTGGATGTCGTCATCGGTGAGGGCGGCACGTTCCGCTTCATCGCGCCGCGACGGGGAGCATTTGACCTGTCGGTGAAGGTGAGCCACTGGCTGAGGCGTACGCTCTCGGTAGACACCAGCGGCGGTAGCGTCACCGATTTGAGTATCGAACTGCTCAACGGCGATATCGACGGCGACAACGAGGTGACACTGTTTGACTTCGGTGCGCTGGTGGCCGCGTTCGGTAGCGTGCCGGGCGATAGCAACTGGAACCCCGATGCCGACCTGGACGGGGATGAAGAGGTGACCCTGTTCGATTTCGGTATCCTCGTGCGCAACTTCGGCGCGATCGGGGATGAGTAGCCCTCACCCCTATCCCCTCTCCCGAAAGCTTCGGGAGAGGGGGATTTCGCTTCACGTTACCTCGCCTTCTGGCGCAATATCCGCAATGCCCAGCCGATGCGCCCCCGGACGCTCCGCGAAGACTCCACGTGCAACCGCCCTTCCAGCACGGGTATCGCCGCCGGAGTGCCCACCTTCATCAGCGCCTCCGCCGCCGCATAGCGGATGTTGTCTTTGGGATGCTCGGTCAGCAATTTCAACAAAACAGGTCGTTCTCCAGTGCGCTGATTATTCTGCCATCCTCGAACTGCGCCAGCCAGTGTAGGATAGCGAAACGGCCGAAGAACCACTGTGCCTTCGTCATTCCCTGCTTTGCCTTCTCCAGCGCCTCCAAGATTGCTGTCACCGCATCGTTTGCACCCATCTTCGCCAGCGCACGTATACCATAGCCGAACCGCTTTACCGCCATCGATGTCCAACGTCCATCCGCTGTAGCAGCGTCGGGGTAACTTGTTGGGTTTCTTACCCAGTTCAGCATCGTGTTCTTGTAAGCCTCCGAACCCTTCGCGCGAGCCTCAATGCGCTCTATGGTCAACTGTGCCAATGCTACGTCTGACTTGGTTGCCCAGTCGTTCGTCTCCCTTCTACGCTGGATGAACCGCTCTATCGCGGGGATCAATTCGGGTGTGCCCACATCCCCTAACCGGTTGAACACATACGTTCGGGTTTCCAACTGCCTGACGCCTTCAGGGTCGGAAAGTGGTTCCACCGCCGGGGCACTCCGGCGTGTGCTGACGAACCGAATGTGCTCTTCCAGGTAGCGCAAGAGTGTAGCGGGGTCTTTCTCAGACTCGCGGTAGATACGCACCCACTGTGCTGGTGTCTGCCGTAGAGCGATAGCGGGCATCACCAGCGGGTCTTTGGGCTGAGGTAAATCCGCTATCACCACGGATGCAACCAGTTGGCATAAAGCGATGGCGAACAGCGCTTTGCGTTTCATGTTAGTTCCCTCCTTCGTCGTCTTGTCGCCCTCCGACAGACCAGTCCTGGCTGTCCAGTGAGCCTATCCAGTAGTGATTCCACTCGCCATAAAGGCGGGAATACATCTCAGGGTCGGGCAGTCCAGATGTTCGTATGCTGCCTTGCTGTCCGGTCCACCAGCGGTAGAGCCCATCCCACACCCCTCTTAGGAGCTCGGCTTCTGGTTCCTCCACCTCCTCAAGTATCTCCTCCAGCGTTAGAGGTATCCAGTGCACTATTGGATAGCTCACCCCTCCATAAGTGTACTGTTCGTTAAAACGAGGTATCACGTTACCCCAATGCCCAGCACGGTTGTGAAACCAATTCGGGACATCCCCCGTCCCGAGCATGGATTGCCCCCGCGAATCGTCTATCAATTCATTCGTGTATGAACGGTCGTACGGTGGCAGATAGTAAATGTCAAATCCCAGCAGGCGCTCAGCGGTCTTCTCGTCCTGTCGCTCAATCCGCCAGCTAAAAGGAGGAGGAACCGTGATACTGAACACTGCGGACGCACCGAATTGGAAACGCCAGTGGGGTTCATCTCGGCAAATAGGCTCGGTGGTTAAGGAAATCACCGGTTCTCCAGAAGGGTTCAAAATGGTCACACTCACCCACGGAGTAGTAAAGGTGACCGAATCCATATTCCATGCGGTTCCTCGCTTGCCCGCCATGAACCGAAGCCGAGAAGCCAGATTCTGACCGGATGGGATGGGCGTCGTAGAAAGCAGGTTACCCCCTGGGTCTACTGCTGCTACGCTTACATGCACAGTGGGGCGGTTGACTATCCGGAAAGTGCGGGTAATCTGCGTGCCAAACAGGTCCCTCCTCAACAGGTCAAGCGACAAATCTGTGATGGTGCATCGCAGGGTGACGGAACGCTCTGTCTCGTTCGGCTCTAGAATCGGAGGAGTATACACAGCAAAGGGCGAAAACGGGCTGATAGGCGCAATCGAGCCCCCACCAGACACAATCTCCCAATGGAATGGCAGAGTGGGGTTCATTGGCCAAGCGCTCGTTGAATAGGTTGTCCTCTCCCGATTGGACAGGGTCGTCTTCGCGCAGCGCCTCAATTCGTACCGGCTGTGACGAGCCCAACCAGTCCTCCAACTCTACAAATCCCTGTAGAGCATACCCCTCACTCGGCGCGGGCTGCCGGGGCAACGCAGGGTCAAACGGTTCCGCGC
>CALJAP010000063.1 GCA_938027655.1 uncultured bacterium
CGTGAACAGCGGCTGCGGGCGAAAGCCCATCAGGGGCGCAACCAGCAGGTTCGGGAAACGCTGGACGGACAGGTTGTAGCGCATCACCGTGTCGTTGTAAAACTGGCGGGCGTAGCGAATTTTGTCCTCCGTGTCGCTCAGCTCCTCCTGCAGGCTCAGGAAGTTCTCATTTGCCTTCAGCTCGGGATACGCCTCCGCCAGCGCGATGAGGCTGTTCAGGCTGTGCCGCACCTCCCCTTCCAGTGCCTCCTGCTGTTGCGGTGACAGTGACTGCAGCGCCTGCGTGCGCAGTTCGGCAATGCGCTGGAAGATGCGCTCCTCGTGCTGGGCGTAGCCGCGCACCGTTTCGATCAGGCGGGGTATCAGGTCATACCGCCGCTTCAATTGCACATCCACCTGCGCACGAGCGTTTTCCACGCGGTGGCGAAAGGTTAACAGGCGGTTGTAGGTAAACACCGCCCAGATAACGAGTAACAGCACGACGAGAAGCAACCACATGTCTCCATTCCTCCAGGTATTGTGTTCATTGGGGGTGTTTGTTATCACCTCATCCCCAACCCCTCTCCGGCAAGGAGAGGGGAGTCGTGCACCAAACGCCCTTTCCTGCTTAATTATACAAGGTTCCACTTCCCCTTGTCTCTTCCCCCAAAGAGGATGCGACTGCCCCCCTGTCGAACTTCCGTGCTCAAGAACTGAGCACGGAGGGCGAAGATGCGGTGGTTTCCAGCGATATGGAGCCTTGTTGTCCTGACTGGAGGAGCAGTACCGATGATGGCACAGACCGACGTGTGGAACGTGCGAGACTTCGGCGCAAAGGGCGACGGCAAAACCGACGATACCGCCGCCTTTCAACGTGCACTGGATGAGGCGGGCAAAGCGGGCGGCGGTGTAGTGGTTGCCCCAAAAGGGAATTATCTGTTCAAAGGTCACCTGGTGGTGCCGAACGGGGTTACTCTGAAAGGCGTGTGGGAGTCGGTACCCGCACATAACGGCATCCGCGACGCCGGCTTGCCCAAACCCACCGATGACGGCACAACCTTCCTTGTCACCGAAGGCGCGGGTAGCGAAGAAGCACCGCCTTTCATCACTCTCAACACCAACAGCACGCTGAAGGGCGTGGTGCTTTACTACCCCGACCAGAAGACCGACGATGTGCCTATGCCCTACCCCTGGGCGATTGCCATGCGCGGTAAGAATCCGGCTGTGCTGGATGTGGAGATGCTGAACCCTTACAACGGCATCGACGCCACGCAAAACGAACGTCACCTGATACGAAACGTGCACGGACAGCCTCTGCGACGCGGTGTGCTGGTAGACCAGATATACGACATCGGACGCATCGAGAATGTACACTTCAACCCCTGGTTCAGCATGAAGCCCAAACTTTTCGAGTGGCAGATGCAGAACGGAGAGGCGTTCATCTTCGGACGCAGCGATTGGCAATACGTGCTCAATACCTTCTGCTACGGCTACAAGGTGGGTTATCGTTTCATGCAGACGAAGGCGGGCGTGTGCAACGGCAACTTCCTGGGTATCGGCGCGGACGACTGCCTAGTGGCGGTGCTGGTAGAGCAGACCGCCCCGATGGGCATCCTTATCACCAACGGCGAGTTCGTCTCCTTTCGGGGAAGCGACCCCACAATGGTGCGTGTTGCGCCCACTCACTCCGGCACGGTGCGCTTCGTAAACTGCGCCTATTGGGGACCGAACAGGCAGATTGCGGTCATCGAGGGCAGTGGGACGGTGGGCTTCTCGGATTGTACTTTCATGCAATGGGATAAGGACAGGGAAGGACGCTCGGCGATACAGGCTCGCGGCGGCACGGTGCTGGTGCGCGGTTGTGAGTTTCGTGACGACCGACCGCAGGTAGAAATCGGCGAGGGGGTGCGTCGCGCGGTTGTGACGGATAACGTGATGACCGGCGAGGTGCGCATCACCAACCGCTCTTCAGGCGCGGTGCAGATAAGCGGCAACGTGGGCACGGCATCGCGATAACAGAGGGCGAGGCTCCTGCCCAGCCGGACGTTTCACAATGCGACAGGGCGCATTTACGCCGGCTCATCCGAAGCCTCGCCCTCGGTGTCGCTCTCGCTCTCAGTCGTTCAGCGGATTACAAATCCAATTCAGGAAGCCCCCGATGGTGATCGGCTGGAACTTCGCGTGTCCGTCCATATAAACGGTCGGCGTACCTCCGATGGCTCGCCCTTCCACCACGTCCTGATTCTTCACGCCGTAATGTATTCCCCACGAATTGCAGACAATCAGCATATCTTCAGCGGGTTTGGTGACGCTGGCGAGCGACGCACCACAAGCCGACCACCCCACCGAGGAGGTCTGTATCCCCTGCGGACAGCGGTAGGGCGGTGGGTACAACCCGAAAATCACCGCCGCGAACACGCTTCCCCCCCGCAGGATAGGTGACACGTTGCCCGGCAGCCCAAAGCCGTCATAGCAGCGGTAGGCGTAGGAGCCGGAGTAGTCTTCACACACGTCGCCCTGTGCGTTGCGCTTTACGGGCACGTTGAGCGTAGGGCAGGTGAAGATGCCTTCGTTCTTCACGTAAGGCAACAACACGTCCACCAGCGTGGGGTGCTGCCCTAGCCGCGTATGGCAGCCCGTGGGACCGCCTGGCACGCTAACCCAGTTGCCGCCGACATGGGAGACCTCCGAGGGCGAGTTAAACGCAAACATCGCCACAGGGAAGACCTCATCGTAGTCCTGCACGTACATCATCGCCCCAAGGCCAATCTGCTTGCTGTTGGAGATACAGGTTGCCAGACGCGCTCGTTCACGAGCTCTGGCAAACACTCGGGAACAAAATCGCCGCCAGTATCGCGATTATCGCGATAACCACCAGCAGCTCGATTAAGGTGAATGCGTGTCGTTTCATTTCCCCGCACCCTCCTGTTAAGTTATGCGGTTAATCCAGCTCTATTGTGCACCCACCAGTATCGTCAAGGGACTTTGATGGTGTGCAATCACCAGTTCGGGTGAAGCCCCGTTTATCCTAATCCTTCAACGGCCGTATCCACACATTGCGGTACTTGACCGGGTTGCCATGGTCCTGCAGCAGAATGGGTCCCGTTTTGCGCATCTTGCTGTCGATGCCGCCCGCGGTGATGTGTGGTATCTCCACGTTATCGTGCACCAGCACCCCGTTCCACCGCAGTGTCACGCGCGGATTGGCAATCACGTTGCCCGCATCGTCAAACCGCGGCGCGATGAAGGTAATGTCGTAGGTCTGCCACTGTCCGGGCGGTCTGGCGACGTTTTTGTCAGGGTCTTTGATACCGTAAATCGCCGCGCAACCGCCTTTGGCGTAGGTTTCGTTCTGGTAAGAGTCAAGCACCTGTATCTCGTACAGCCCGTGCAGGTACACGCCGCTGTTGCCTCGTCCCTGTCCGCTGGCTTGCGGCATAGCAGGGATGTTGAACTCGATATGCAGCTGGAAGCTGCCGAACTCATCGCGCGTCATGATGTCTCCGGTACCCGCTTTGACCTGCATGGCGCCGTCCGACGTCATCTCCCATCGCGCAGGCGACCTGCCGTCTCGCGACACCCATTTTGACAGGTCTTTTCCATCAAACAGCACGATGGCTCCACGCGGTGGTTTGACAGGTCTCTCCTGGGCGAAACACGCCCCCGTCACTGCCACAAGGAGCACCGCAACAGACACTCTGCGCCACATCAACGCGAATCACCTCCTGTTTCGAGTGTGGTTACTTTTAGCTTACGGTGTTGGGCGAACAGTTCCTGCCCACGCCGCTTTATCCTCGCTCAGAGCGCGCTCCAATTCCTCCCAGCTGAGCCCTCCGGCAGTCTCTCTACCAGCAGTAACATGGACGCAGGATGCGCGGACTGTTCGCCCGTGCGAGTAGTTCCACTTGTTCACTTCGGCGGTTGCCAACCGTTTCCATCCGCGTCGATGTAAATGGGGTTGGTGAAGGAAGTCGGGCGATGGTTCGGATACAGCGCGGTGAACCCCTCGCCCTCCGCCAGCACCACCAGCCATGAATCTGTGTCTACACGCAATGGCACACTCTGCTGCCAGCTGAGCGGTTTGCCCTGCGGATGGTCTACAGGCAGCTCCTGAGCCACGGAACCGTTCACGTACAGTTTCACCCGGTTCACCCGCACCCACGACGGAGCCGCCAGACGTATCTGCACCTGCACTATTCCCTTGTCTGCTACTACGGTGCTCCCCACCGGCCGGTTGCCTTGCACCTGCACCTCTACCAGCGGACCGCCACACACCACCACGTTGCCACTGCGGATGGCCCGTACCACCTGCTGAGGTGTCACGCGCTGCACCTGTTCATGCCCGAAGTAGAGGTAGGTGCGCGGGAAACCGGGCTCTAGCTGGTAGGCATGGTGGCTGTCGGTATTGCCGATGGCGATGTAGCGCCGCCCGGCGTTGAGGAAGTGGAACCAGTCGGGCAGGGTTTGTGCCAGCTGCCCGCTGTCCATGCCGTTGTATACCTCGATGGCGTCGAAGTTCGGGGAGAACTCCTCCGGGCGCGACATCGTCCCCTCCGCAGGGTTCAGCCCCACCCAGTTGAAGTAGCCACCTGCTCCCCCTCGCGGGTGATTGACCTGCACGATGGTATCGCCGTCGTTGTTCGCGCGGGCGGCGGTGAATATCTGCTCTGCGCTCAGGTCGTACCATTCTATCGCACCGTTGTTGGGCTTCGAGGGGTCATAACGCTGGGGGTAGGCGTTGAAGTGTCCCAGCCCGAAATTGGGACTGATTTCGCATCCCACCACCGAGGTAATCCATCGTTGCATACCCAGAGAGCGAATAACCGGCTGGTAGTCGGTCAGCACGTCGTGGTCGGTAGCGGTAAGTATCTGGATACCCATCGCCACATATGCCTTCACCTTGTCCGCCAGCGGGTCGTTGGAGTCGGGCGAGGGGAGGGCGTGCACATGAAAATCGCCGGACAGGTAGCCGGGAAGCTGTGCGGTTCGCTCCAGCGTTGTCTGCCAGGTGGTTTTTGTACCCGGCTGCAGGTCTACCTCGCGTTGTGCCACCTCGTATTCAAACCCGCGCGTCAGGGTAATACGATACCGCCCCGGCTCCACCGGAATGGTCTCGTTGCCGGATAGGCTGTAGTATACACGGTCAAAACGTCCGTAGTCGCCCTGCTCGCCATAGCGCACCCGCTCGCTGTTCGGCATCGCCCCTGACAGACGTTCGAAGACCAGCGCACAGGGCAAGAATACCCCTTTATCGTCTTTAACCGCTATCTGCAATCGCGCGGGCGGCTGGAGCGCGATGTCTGTTTTCCCGTCCAGCAGCGCATCAGCAGGAGCGTAGCCATCGGCGAACACCACCGCGCGGTAATCGCCGGAGGGGAGCTTTGCCTCGAATCGCCCTTGCTCGTCCGTGCGGGTAGCGGTGTGTATCCACCCTTCTCCCTCGCCGCGCTGAATCAAGTACACACGCGCGTTAGGCACAGGACGGTTGCCATTAGTCACCACCCGTCCGCGTATGGTTGAGAGCGATTCGGAGAGGTTGTGTAGGCGGCGCATCTCCGCCCGTAGCGGTTCCATATCTCCGTCGCTGACGGACAGTGCCAGCCTCACCTCTGCGTTCTGCCCGGGCGGAAGGTTCACCGGGCGTCCGAGCGTCAACAGGTATATCTGCTCCGCTTTCAGGATTTGCGGAATGTGCTCGTTCTGTAGCATGAAGCCGTATCCCACACGCGCCCCCAGTGCAGCAACCATCGGGATGCGCCCCTGAAGCGTCTGTACCAGCCCCATCAGCGGTGGCCCCCCCGCTTTTTGTATGGCGTACTCCGCGCTTCCCCAGGGTGGAATGTAGGTCACCAGCCCGTCGCCCAGAATCTGCCCCCAGAAGAGCGAATACGTTTTCGCCTGCTGACCGGTGTTTTTCATCGTGAGATGTATTCGTAATGTCGCGCTGTCGGGAGGAAGGATGTAATCTACTGTTACCTCCAGTCCCTGCGGGCTACTGGGCAAGCGGATGGTTGTGTCCACGATAGGGAAGCGGTCATCCACCGCATGGACGCGCAGGTGAGCGGGCTTTCCCTTGCCCCCATCCGAGAGGATGTCCGCCTTCACCGCCCGCAGCACGCGCAGGTTCAGCAGGCTCTTCTCGTCGGCGGTAGCAAAGAAGATTTCGCCTAACATGTCCTCATCATGCCCGGCTTCGTTGAGCACCGCATCCAGCACGCGCCCACCGTAGCGCGAATAGCCTCCCGCCATGCGCGGTGCCGCCACCACAAAGGTCGCCTCGTGATTTCTGAGCACGTAATCGCCGGGCTTACCCTGTGCTTTTGCGCCGCCGGGCAGGTCGCGCGCGGTCGCTACTACGCATTGCGCAACGCCCGGCTTGGGAACAGGCATCTGGGGATTGCGCAGTTTGCCGATTTCGTGGGGGAAAGCTGTCCTGGCGATAAGCAGAACGATACCAAAACTGAGGCAAAAGGCAACTCGGTTGCTTGTCCGCATTCGGTTCCTCCTCTTCTCCTTCTACAAGACCGTACGTGCCTGTGAGGGGCAGACACGCATCCGTAGGGGCAAACCGCATCTGTGGGGGCAGACACGCAGGTCTGCCCCTACCGGTTGTCATACCCGCGTTCGGTGGGATGACGCACAGGTCTGCCCACGAAGACCATCATACACCCTTTGGGAGGGCAGACACGCAGGTCTGCCCCTACCGGTTGGTGTGTTCCGCCCGGTCGCGCGCGAGCAGTTCCTGTACCTCTTTTTGGAACTGCGCCGGGTCCTTAGTCGCTTTGCTGAGGTCCAGGTCGCTCTGTCTGCGTCCCTGCCCCGGCGGTACGTTTTGAGGCAGGTTCTTCCACATCACCACGCCCACGATGGCGATAAACACCGCGATGATGATTATCGCCAGCACCGGGTTGATTTGCTTGTTCATGGTTCGCCTCCTTACTGGCGCAGCGGCTCCATCGCCATACGCACCAGGTCCAGGAACTTGCCCTTCTTGTATATCGCGTGTCCGTCCACCATCACGGCGTAGGTCGCGCCGACCGCCTCTTTGCCGTTGCCTCCGAACACCGCCGGCACTACGTCCGAGTCAGTGTAGCCCTCGTGGTAGCCGTACGAGTTGCAGAAAGCGATGATGGACTTGGCGGGCGAGCCAACCACCGACAGCGGCTGCCCAGCGATGTAAAAGTCCTGCGGGTTATTGGTGTTGTAGGGCGGACCGAGAATGGGCCCCAGAATGCGCACGAACAACTCCAGTGGGGTCATGCGTGGTGAGGGATACTGTCCTACCCCGCCATACGCATAGCCGTATGAGCCGAACTGGTTCAGCGGTAGCCCGTCGGCACCGAGACGCACCGGGTCCGACCCCAACGTTGGGCAGGAGAACAGCCCGTGGTTCTTAATGTAGGGGTAGAAGGCATATTCCATGAACAGCCCCCGCTTGTTGTTCAGGTCTACCGACCAGTTGGGCGGACCGCTGGGCATCCCACGGCTCAGACCTGTGTTGTCATCGTTGTTGCGCCCGTCCTGCATCAGCCACGGGAAGGTTTCGTCGTAGTCCTGCACATACATCAGCGCTGCCGTGCCAATCTGCTTCAGGTTGGACAAACAGGTGGTCTTGCGTGCCTGCTCGCGAGCGCGAGCAAACACCGGAAACAGGATTGCTGCCAGTATCGCGATAATCGCGATAACTACCAGCAGCTCAATCAGCGTGAAAGCACGTTTCATTCTTCATCGCCTCCAAAAGATGTTGCGTTATGCGGTTAATTACATACCCGCTGCATTGTACGCTATCTCTCAAAGCGTGTCAAGGCTTACTCCAGCGGAATATACCTGTTCTTTGTTAAAAGAGGTTGTCAATCCGCCGGTTATTGCCTACTACTTCAGGATAGGTATCAACCGGATGTTGCGGAAGTGTATCTCTGCTCCTTCGGATTGCAGACAGATTTTGCCTGGCACTACCTCTGCGCCCGTGCCCTCGTTGACGATTTGCCCGTTAATCTTCAGCACCACATGGTCGCCGTCCACGATAATCTCGTACTCGTTCCACTCGCCGATGGGTTTTTCCGCCATCTTCGCTTTGATGCGGTTTGTGGGTGCGTTGCGGTTAACACGGGCGGGGTCGGTATCCAGTTTGACCCCATCGATCAACCAGAAGTCGCCTGCGCTTCCGCTCATCAGCTGCGCTTCGATGGACTTGGGCCAGATTTTATCCTCTCCGCGCATCCGCAGGAGCACGCCGCTGTTGCGCCCGCCCTTATCCTCCGGCGCCCAGCGCCACTCCAGCTTGAGGATATAGTTGGTGAAATCCGCCACCGTGCGGATGTAGCCCGCCGGTCTGCCTTTGCAAATCAGGATACCCCTGTCGCCATCGATGCTCCACACGTCCTCCATCTTGAGGTTCGGGTCGGCGAGGAAGTACGTCCATCCGCAGAGGTCCTTGCCGTTAAACAGGGGTATCTCTTTGCCCGGTTTGCCCTCTATTTTCACCTTTTGCGCCGATACCGACAGAGCGCACATCGCCAGAACCAGTACGGTACACCACTTTGCTCTCATCGTTTCCTCCTGAGACATGTTGCTCTACTCATTGTGCACTACTCAGCCGCATCACATCGTCCAGGTTGGAGAGGTATTTCTCTGCCTGTTGCATCAAGTCCTGTGTGGAGAGGGGCTGCGGGCGCATTCCACAGTGCGCGAGGTCATTGCGCAAGTCACACAGTGCGGGCCAGATCTGCTTGAGCAGGTCACCCAACTTGGCGTTGTCGAGCCAATCCAACCGATACGAGCTATCTCTTTCTGGAGACGAAGCCTCGCGCAAATCGCTTTCCATGCTGTTGCGGGGCTTTTCCGACAGCCACTGTTCTCTTTGCAAGGGGACACGGCCAGACTTATACCAGATAGCCCAGTTGACTACCCATTCGCGTGCTGCCTGCACCGCTTGCATGACCATGCCGTACCGGTAGAGGCTGTGGATGACGGATAGCTGCTTGCGCAAGTGCTCTGCGTCGAGGAGGTCTGTTTGCCTGTATGCGATCTGGCTAGCTTGCTCCTTCACCTTGTCGAGCAGCAGGCTAAAGGGCCTCGCCCAAGTCAGCACCTCCTCTGCTGTCTGCTCCAGGACAAGCTGTAGCTGCTCGGCGGTCTCCGCGCTTTGCATGAGACGTCCCAGATGGAGAGATTGCGCGAGGTTCTCCAGCTTCCTACCTGCCTTCTGCAAGCTGCGAGGCTTGCCCATACCGGTCTTGTACAACTGATTATGCGTTTGCACCAGCGTTTCCCCGATCCATCGGGCGTCGCCGGTTTCTCTAAACCGCTTCGTCGCCTCCATCCAGTCCAGCAAGTGTAACAATAGGGAGAGGTCGGATACGATGGATTCCGGACATTCTTTTTCGCTGTAGGCATAAAAGATATGTTCGATTCTCACCTCGCGGGTGGCACGTAGAAAAGCGGCGACAACCGTTAGAAGCATGGGCAAAGAGCGGAAGGCATGGGTGACGTCCAGCAGGATGTTCTCGCCCTGACCAACCTGTCCGACCACTATATCAAATATCTCCCATATCTCCGCCTCCGTTCTTCCATTCGGGATACGAACCGGTTGCACGTTTTGCCCCTGCAGTCGCTGTTGTAGTTGCTTCCAGTTGTCGCACTGCTCCGCCTGTTCTGTAAGAAACACAACGATAGTGTCGGGGTGAAACCAACTCGCTAGTGCCTCTGCGATGAATGCGGTCTCGTAGCGGTGGTCTTTCCACACGTATGCGGTTCTCCAGTAAGGCGTGGTACCCAGAAAGGTCAATAGCTTCATCCGCCTCATTCCTTAGGCGTAATCTTCACAATGAACCTGCGATTGCCGCTGACTTCTACTTCTACATCCGCCAGCAGTCGGCGTTTGCCCTGCGTGAGCTTGTCTCGGGCTGGGGAGGGTAGAGCAGCTAGCAGTACCTTCGTCCTCGACTCGTCTGCAGATGCTCCTTCCGTCTTGCCCTGATTCTGCCGCTGAACCTGCAGGTTGCGTTGCCCCGGATTATACACCACTGTGACGTTCTGCCACAGCTCGCGGTTACTCGCTGCCGGGGTGGGTTGCGCCTGCATTGTGGACGAAGCTGACGACAGTGACTTGTTCTGCTCATCCACCTTGCCGGGTACGAGGAACCCGTATCCCGCGTTCGTCTTTGCGCCCACACCGAGGTTCTGCAAGCACCATTCCATCAGTTTTTGCGCGAACTGCCCCCACGCTTCATCGACAGCCTGTAGCGCAAATAGGAAGCGCGCGCCCTTCTTAACCACCAGAAACGGCACCGGGTTGGGGTCGTCGAAGTCGGTCGGGTAGTGCCCCTCTCCACCCCGTTTCGAATAATAGTCGGGATGGTGCACAGTCACCACATCGCGGTGAAAAGGCTTGCCCCCCACCGAATCGGGGTCATACCACGCATCCCAGAAGGTGACGTATCCGGTGGAAGATTCTCCGCTCTGCTCGGAATAGCCAAAAAGCGCCTTCGACGCTTCCTCATGCAGTCTCCCCTGCTGTTTGAGAAGCAGCGCGCCGCGTCGGCATAACCCTTTCAGCGCAGAGCCGGGGATAACGGGTGTGCCGTAGGTGTGATGTAGAGTTAAGCCCACCTCCAGCACGCTTTCGTTACCCAAGCCAACGGCGATTGGAGAAACGGCGGTAGCGGTGAACAGGCGCACATGGGGCAACTGCTGTAGGGCGACTTTCCACCGCTGGAAGGCAAGGCGATATACACCCGGCACGGCAGCATCCTGTAGCTGCTTGTATAGTTCCTTCGCCCCGTCATGCGTGTCGTCATGCTGGGAGAGGTAGCGGTTGAGCAGCAACCCGCTGTGCTGCCCTGCCTGCAGGTGCTCCAAAGCCTTTCGTCTCGCCGATATCACCTCGGGCATCTCACTTGCCTCCTTCTGGCGCCGCGCTGGACACCTTCAGGATGGACTCTGCGAACCGCTTGAAGTACACCCATGCGGAGAGGATACGGCGTGTATACAGCATATAGTCGCTCGCGGAGGCGTCGCGCACTGAAGCCAACAGGTCGCCCTGCACCCCGAGCACCTGTGCGACATGTTTCAGCAGCAGCGCGTGTGCCTGCTGGCGTTGATTCCGAGACGAATCGTTATCTCCTGCCGCTTTAGCTTGGGAAAAGGCTATCGCCTGGCACAGCCCGCAGGTGCGTACCATCACCGGGAAGGAATGGCACAAGCCTCCGTAAATCTGCTTCACGTCCTCAGGGAGCTTTGCTGCCTCACCCACCAGCCTTCCTGCCAGCTCCATATCCTGTTGCGCTCGCGTCCTCATGCTATCACCACCCGACACAAGCCGCGCCCGACGGTGGAGTTGCCTCCAATCTGTATCAGGCTCGGCTGGAATTCCTTCCACAGATCGGTTACGTCCTTGCGATAGTGGTCGGCGACCAGCACGGCGCCGCTGAAAAGGCTTTCTGCAGGTACTGCCTCCTCGTACCAGAGCAAGCCCGACTGCACCGTTTTCGTATCATCCTTCAAACGGACGCGGGCAACCACTTCGATAGCGGTTTCGCACAGAAAGTTGAACACTTCATCGGAGACAACGACGAACCGCTCGGTAAAAGCTTTCTGGTTGTCCGGGTGGTTGTCCAGGAAGAGCGTCTTCGCCAGCGACCGCGCGATGTTCGTCGCGTGTCCATCGTCTTTTGCGGGGAGGTCTATATCCTCCAGATACAGTTTACCGTTCCTCGCCAGAGCAGAGCCTTCCGCCACCAGCGCGTTGACGCCGTCAACGGGTGGAACCGCATCAAAGGGTGGCAACGCTCCCAGCGCGCGCAGGTCTCGCACAAATCTCCCTAATACGAGGGGAGAGGTAGCATAGGCGAAGGTTCCAAAGTAGCTGCGCACCGCCAGGCACAGGATACGTTGGTCGGTGAAGCACAGCACGCCCGCTTCGCTCTGCTGGTCGCCGCGTACCTCCTTGCCAAAGGCGAGGTCAATCCATCCGTTGTTCTGCCCATTGCCGAGTGCGTCGCGTAGCACGCCCTTCAGGCTGCTGGCGGGGATGATGGGCCAGCCGGTTGCCTTCTCGCGAGCGACTGGAAGGTCTACCACCGCCACCGCCTGTCCCGTGCCGGAGTGCACCGGCGTCAGGGCGTGAAGGTACAACACTTTTACTCGTTCAGAACCATTGCTCATCCTGTTCCCTCCCGATTACCAGATCCCCCACAGGGCAAGTCCGTAGCCGTCGCGCCGATGCTGGGGGTCATCGCAGACGGCTTGCAACCACCCATCCTCAGCCAGCACGAGCGGATCGCCCCCGATAACGCGGAAGAAATAGACAGAACCGGCAGGAGCCAGCCAGCGCACCGGTTTGGGGCCCTGCCGGTCTTTGCGATAGTCCCATCCGCTCACCGCCTCTCGCCGCCTGACCGCCGCAGACACCAGCTGCAGCTTCAGGTCGGGCGCAGATGGCGGGGAACCTTGCAGGTTGTCGCCCAACCAGCCCGGTTTCCAGCCGCCGCTGAAAATAGCGGGGGTAGCCAGCACCAGGCGCACCTTCTCAGTTCGTCCCAAAGCCTCGTATACATCCGGTGGGCAGGAGGGCCACCGCTGCGCCTCCACCGGCTCCACTGTGGCGATACGCTTCTCACCACCCAGCAATCCGACGCCTTCCAGCGGTAGAGGCTGTTCCGAGCTCACTCGTACTAGCAGTGACCACTCTTCCCGTCGCTCCGCTTCCCCCCAGCGGTAGCGCTCAAAGCAGAGGAACTGCACACTGAACAGCAGGCTCTCTTGGCTGGTGCCCTTTTCGTCGTCAATGGCAACATGCACCCGCTCCTCCACTTCCATGCCCTCTACCTGTTCGGGTACAGCAGCGGATGGGTCGCTCAGCCACCGGGATAGCGTCTGGCACCGCCACAGGTCGTATCCTTTAGGAGGTTTGCCTTCCACGGCAGTGTCAGGCATCAGAGGCATTACACCGTCTGGCAGGTCGCACCCCTCCCCCTGTGCTGGCTCGATGGGGCGCAGTGCCGCTACTCTAGCTCGCCCTCCTGCTTGCTCAAACACAACCGCGTCCGCAGGGGCGCGGAAAACCGTCTCGCCGTTGCGTTCCAGAAGCGGGCCCTGTACCCGGATGCCCAGCACCTGCTGGATGGTACTTTCCTCTGCCCAGTCCAAACCCCAGCGGTTTCCTGCCAGTGTGCGAATAAAGCCTGCCACCGTGGAGGGATATGGGCAGGGCAGGGTCTGCGCGAACTGAGAGCCTATCTCTGCCCCGAAGGGACGCCCGTCCCGAAACAGCAGGGAGTCCACGGCTCGGATGCGAAGCACCTGTTCGCTCATGACGACACCTCCGGATAGCGCGAGAGGAAGCGGGCGATAATCAGGCGGTGCGACAGCCGCTTCAGGTCTTCTGCGTTATCAACCCCATTCAACTCCGCTTCCAGTTTTTGCCGGAACGGTGCAGCACCGCCCTTCGCCTCTCTGCCCTGTTTGCGGTCGAAGATGCGTAACGCCTCATTGTGGAGGTGCTCCACGCTGAGTTTGCTGTGCGCCACCTCGCGCGCCAGATGGAGCAGCTCATAGGGGAAGCCGTGCGACAGCCCCCCACGAAATGCCTGTATCCAGCCTGTCCACCCTTCCAGATAAGGGTCTTGTGCCCACGAGGTCACCACCGTCAGCGGTGCTCCTCCGCGCACGTGCAGGGCTACTCCCACAGCGTTTCGCTCCTTTTTGGCTTGGTGCTCCGCCTCTCGCGCCCAATCCACCGCCCTCTGTAGCGATTCCAGGTGATGTACAATCGCCACGCCAGCGGAGAGCGTACCGCCCTCACCACTTTGGGCTACAAACGGCTGCATCGCCTCTCGGAAAAGGTGCGACAGCTCCACCGCGCACTCCAGCGCACGGTTCACTGGCAAGAGCGCGAGCACATCGTCGCCTCCGGCGTAAACACAGTAGCCGTTGTAACGGTGGATGGTAGACATCATCTTCTTGGCGACTTCCGCCAATGATTGCGATAGCGCACGGTGTTTCTCTATGGTGCGTTGTGCACTGATGAGCCTGCCCATGCGGTCGCCGTCTGCTGCCAGCACCACATAGTATGCCGGACACTCGCTCAGCCCCACGCTGCGCAGGACCTGCTTTCGGGCGTCCTCCACGCGCGCCCGCTGTTCCGGCGTCAACTCAGAGCTGGGAAGCTCCTGCTCAAAGCGCGAAGGGAACATCAGGTCGCCGATGTCGAACATGCCGCCGGTATCGTGCACCACCTGCTGTAACGTCTGCACTGCGTCGGGTGCCTCGCGTTGCGCAACGGCTAACACCGATTGCGCTGCCATCCGGGAGGTAGAGGGCACATCGGGCGCATCTTGCCCTCGCTTGAGCAGGGACACCGCATCCAGAAACTCGGTCTTCTTCAGCCGTAGAGAGGGCAATCGCTGCGCAGGCTCAGGCACCGAGAGGGTAGAGCCTTTTCGGTCAAGCACCAGCACGCAGTCACGGGCGGGGTCAAGCGGGCTTTTGGGCACGCCGTGCAGGGAGGTAGGTTGGTCAAAATCGCGTAGCGCTTTGCGGGCAGACAGCAACGCTTCGACTCGTTGTCGGGCGGTAGCGTAGTCATCGGTCAGGGGGACCCATGCGGCATAGAACTCCAGAAAGTGAGCAATCTGCTCTCGCGCCAGCGTTTCGTTGACGAGAACGCCTTGCGAAGCCAGCCGGTTACGCACCCCTTGCCACCTGTCCATCAACCACTGCACTGCATCCTCTTTCATCTGCTTCACCAGGTCTGCCGGTTGGTCGGTGGCGATTTGGGCGACCACCCGGTTTGGTCCGGGCGTGTCGGGCGTGGCGGGGAAGATGAGCGTGCCGCCTGCTTGAGCAATCTGCGTAGCAAGGTACTGCGCCAGCTGCTGGAGCAGTTGTGACCCCGCCCGCAGGTCGGCGGTGCGTCGTGCAGCGGCGATGAACTCCTGCACCGGTCCGATGGAGATGGAGAGGAGGTAGGTCATTGGGCACCTCTCAGCTCAAAGGCTTTGGTGTTCCAGCGCGCTTCTGCTGCCTTGACCACTGCTTCCAGCGGATGACGCACCTGCAGGTCCTTCAGCACCTTATCATTCTCGGGCACCCTCAGTTTCACCGTTGTGTCCGGCGGTTTGAGGCGCACCTCTTGGGGCATAGGCGCCTTTAGCACCACGCACAGTGGGCAGACCTGTCCGTCAGCCAGCGCAAGTGGTTTCAGAATCACTGGAGAAGCCATGCGCCCTGTTTCGCCAGCCTCAATAGTGGGCGCGTAGGGGGCATTTTTGAACTTTTGATACACGATAGGCAATCCAAGGAAGGGCTTTGCCAGCGCGATGGTGTCTGGGTGGCGCTTCTGGAACTGTAATAACGCCTGCCGGTAGTCGTCCCAGCGCGCTCCTGACATCGGGGTATAAGGATGACTGCCGACGTGTCCCTTGCGGAAACTCGCCCAGAAACCGCCGAGGTCATGCAGGATGTCTATGCCGTTTTTTCCGGGTGAACCGCAGACGATACGTGCCCCCGATAGCAAGGAAAAACGAACAGGCTGTGGCGGTGAACCGGGCGGTAACAAGCTGGTGAACCATGCCTTGCGCTTTTGGGCATCGGCGGGCGGTAGCCATTTGTCTCGCTCTTGTGTCACGGTCAACGCACCACAACCACGCCGCGTGCGCGCGCCCACCCCTCCGAAGGCTATCCATGCCTTGAGCGTGTTCTCAACCTGCTGACGTTGTTCTGCAGTTACCCTTGGCGCAAAGGTCACCTGTAACGTAAATTCCACGCCATCGTATCCCTTGGCCGGTGGTAGGTTCTGGTTCTTCTGCTCCTGAAAAGGGTATAGCAGATAGAGCGCGCGAGGTCCCTCTTTCGCGGGGGAGCCACGCGGGCGGAAGTCGTTGACCGTTTTCTCCTGCTCGTTCCAGCGCACGTTGGTCACCCTCACTCCCACTTTACCCACACTCGGCTCCTTGTCTGTTGCTGCCGCGCCCCAAATCTCCGCTTCCTGCCGGAACAGTCCGGATGCGTCGGCATACTGCCCTCCATACAGCGCACGCCACCAGAAGCGCAGATGCCCGCGAATGGCGGCGGGACGGATGATGCAGTCGGGGTCTACCTCGCGCGGCTCGTAGCCACCGCCGAACAGCGGCGTAATCAGGCGCAGATGCAGGGTGATGCTCTGCGGAGATGTGGGCTCCGTCCATGAGGGAGCCTCTATTCTCGGAACAGGGTGCGCCATCGGCTTCCTCCGAACAGACAGGTGCACAACGGTTTTATCATGAGCTTCGAGAAGAATGTGCAGATTCCTGCATACTTACTGCATGTTTTCTAAAAAATGTCTGTTCACCCTTCGTTATGCCGGTGAGGAATCTCGTGTTAACGATGGGCGGAGAAGCTTCGCTAAGGCTCAGCATGACAAAATAGGCTGCGCAATAGCCGTTATCGTGCGTTTCCATCCCTTATGGGTAGGCTCGTAACCGAAGACGCTGTTGCTGTTACTGTTTGTACCGTCCACCGTTTCAATCCCTTATAGGTAGGCTCGTAACTTGCATTGAGTGCTACCCCTGCAATCATGCCCCCTGTGTTTCAATCCCTTATAGGTAGGCTCGTAACAAAGGCGATGGGAAGAGTTGATTGACGGCTTCCGCAGTTTCAATCCCTTATAGGTAGGCTCGTAACCCACAGAAAGATACGTATTTTG
>CALJAP010000064.1 GCA_938027655.1 uncultured bacterium
CACCTATCAGGCAAGCGCAAAAGGTGTGTGTATGCGTGCGTCACAGTTTCCCTTTGCTACCCTGCGAGATGCGCCTGCGGACGCAGCCACCACACATGAGCGTCTCTTGCGTCGTGCGGGGTTTGTGCGCAAGGCGGAGGCGGGAACATACGTGTTCCTGCCTTTCGGAGCGCGCGTGCTTCGCCGGATGAAGGGTCTGCTGGAGCAGGAGTGTGAGGCGGCGGGCTTCCATCCGGTGATAACACCGCTGACGGGGCAGGTGCAGGCGGTGGTCGAATCCGCTCGTCCTCAGGTGCGTTCGTGGCGGTGCTTGCCCCTGAGGTGGTATACGCTGACCCGGATACGTGATGAAGAGGTAGAGCCGCGAGGGGGTCTGCTGGAAGCACGGGAGAGCGTCCGCCTGCAGATGTGGGCTTTCGATGCGGACGCGCCGTCGGCGGCGGGAAGCGCAGCAGTTATCAGGGATACGCTCATCCATGCCTGTCGACGGATGGGGGCGACGACGCTTGCAGGAGAGGCAGACGGCTGGTTGTTGCTGGCAGAGTTAGCGAGTGGCGAGGATGTGCTGTTGCAATGTGCAGCTTGTGGCACTACCGCTACGCCGGAGTGGTATCCGTTACTCGCCCCCGAAGAATCTGCGCCGTCACAAGATGTTGTGCCGCCCGCCGAAATCGTGAGCACGCCCGGCTTGCGCACGGTGGACGAGGTAGCGCGATTTCTCGGCGTGTCGCCGTCCAGACTGGTGAAGACGCTGTTACTGGAGGTAGACGGCAAGGCGATAGCCGCGCTGGTGCGGGGCGACCACGAGCTGAGCCTGCCGAAGGTGCAGCGTGCGCTGGGGGCAAACGCAGTGCAGATGATGACGGCGGAGCGGGTGGAAGCGGTGAGTGGTGCGCCGGTGGGTTTCGCCGGACCGGTAGGGCTGAAGGGGGTGCCCCTCATCGCCGACCACGCAGTACGCGAGATGCGGGACTTCGTGGTAGGAGCGAATCTGGCGGACGCGCACCGCGTACACGTCTGCTGGGGGCGCGACTTCGCCGAGCCGATGTGGGCGGACCTGCGGGTGGCTTCCATCGATGACCAATGCGCCCGGTGTGGAGGCGAGCTGGTGCTGCGACAGGGTATCTTTGTGGGGAGGGTGCATCTGTGGCAGGACGAGCAGGAACTGGTGTATGATGATGCTGAGGGAGTGCAGAAACCGGTGCAGGTGACCCTAGGAGAGCTGAACCTGATGCGCACGCTAGCGGCTCTGGTGGAGGCGAATCATGATGGCGACGGGATGGTATGGCGTCCGGAGCTTGCTCCTTTTGAGGTGGTAATCCTGCTGCTGAACCCATGCGAAGAAGCGCATCGGGAGGTGGCAGAGAGGTTGTATCTCCGTGTGCGCGATCTTGGTATGCAGGTATTGCTGGACGACCGCGACCAGCGTGCGGGCGTGAAGTTCAAAGACGCCGACCTGACGGGGATACCGATACAGGTGGTTGTCGGGCGATCTGCTTCGGACGGGACGGTGGAGGTGCGCCTGCGCCGCAACAGACAGCCGTATCAGGTTGGCGCAGAAGATGCGCCGATTGTGGTGGGAGAGCTACTACGCCGTGAAACCGAGGGGGAGCGATGAGGGTTGTGTATCCAGCGGTATTGACGGTGACCCTCAACGCAGCGGTGGACAAGACCTACCGTGTGGAGGGTTTTTGTCTGGACAGGGTGTTCCGCGTGGAGGCGGGCAGGGTAGTTGCGGGCGGAAAGGGCATCAACGTCGCGCGGGTATTGCACACGCTGGGCGTGCCGGTGATGGCGACAGGCTTTCTGGGTGGTCACAACGGCGCGTTCATTCTAGATAGTTTGAAGCAGGAGGGCATCCCCGGCGACTTTGTGTGGACGCAGGGAGAGAGCCGTGTGTGCCTGGCGGTAATCGACCCTGTTGCGGGCACACAAACCGAGCTGAACGAAATCGGACCGGTTATCCACCCCGAAGAGGTGTGGGCGTTAGAGCAGAAGCTGGCGCAGCTGCTGCCCCGGTTTGCATATGTAACCCTCTCCGGTAGCGCGCCGCCGGGCGTGCCTGCCGATTTCCACGCGCGTGTGGTCCGTCTGGGGCATAAAGCAGGCGTCAGGGTGGCGCTGGACAGTAGCGGTGACCTGCTCAAGTATGGCGTGGAAGCGGTTCCCTGGATGGTGAAGCCCAACCGCGCGGAGTTATCCGCCATTTTCGGGCGCGAACCGGCGGATGTGGACGAGGCGGTGCAAATGGCTCGACGGTTGCTGGCGAAAGGCATCGAGGTGGTGGTGGTCACGCTGGGCAAGCAGGGAGCGGTGTGGGTAAGCGCGGAAGGGGAGTGGTTCGCCAGTCCGCCGGAGGTGGAGTTTGTGAGCGCGGTCGGCTCGGGCGACTCGATGCTGGCAGCGATGCTGTACGCGGTGATAGAGGGCATGTCGCCTCCCGATGTGCTTCGCTGGGGCGTGGCGGCGGGCGCGGCGAACGCAGCGGTGTTCGGTGCTGGGTTCTGCACCAGAGAGCAGATTGAGGCTCTGGTGCCGCGGGTGGCGGTCAAAGAAAAGGTAAGCAGCCTTTAGGCTCGATCCGGGTCTATCTCTGTGAAGCGGCGCCGGAAGGCAGTCAAATCGCTTTGATACGAACCTGCGCCAGCCTATCCCCAGTCTATCGGCATAGAACCAAGACGAGCTCGCAGCCACCTGCGATATTCCTGCATCTCATCGGGGGTGCCCCAGAACACCCAGTTAGCGAGAACCCGCATGACGTTATCGGTTTCGCTAAGCAGCTCTACGTAACCGTTCCAGTTGCCGTTCTCCACAAAGCGTGCCAGCGGAGCAGACAAACTGGCGGCGGTACATGCGGTATCATGCAGGTAGACACAGCCGATATTGTATACTGCCAACGTTAAGAACCGTTCCATCTGCATCGCCATGAACCGTCGGTAAGCCTGTTGGGGGCTGGTAGCGCTTAGTCCATATTGCTGATTGAGGTCTACGTCTTTGCCACCGCTACCCGGATTGTACAAACCTCGCTGGGCGACAAGGTGCAGGTCCTCACACGGTACCAGCTCCACCCCACTAACCCGCAGCACGTCTGTTGGCATACGCCATCCGGGGTTAGGGTATCTTCCCGCCGGTCTAGGGGAATTGTATTCTTTGTCCGGCATAATCCGACAGCTGCGCAGTCTCCTCAGTCTGTTTAACAATTTCAACACCTGTGCGTCGCCACACGAATTGCTGGCAAAATTGATATGTTTGTAGGGGTCGCCCCATGCGGACAGAAAGCCCAGCTGTTGCATCCACCGCTCCTGGTCCTCTACATGTACGAGCAAAGGCGCCTCCGAGGTAAGGTTGACCTGTGCTGTCATGTTTGTGCCGAAATCGCAGTCACGGTCTGAAATAAACGCTGGCGCACCGTACGAACCACCGGTGTGCCTGGTATACATTCCACCGGTAGCTCCCAGCTCGTAGCTGTGGTCGTGCCAGCACATAGACCATCTACCTTCGCGCTCGGCACGGATAAGCAAGTCGTGTATCGGCTGGGCTTCATCGGGAAAAGTGATTAGCGTTTTGTAGTGTCCCCAGGTGCTATCACGGGTGTGGTTGGTGGTGATTCCGCAGGTAATGTGAATGCCGCGCAACCGGGTGAACTCGTATAGCCACTCAGTGGACAAGCGTAACAGGTACAGGCGTTGCTGGGGAGTATATTGCCTGTATCCCCCCGAGTTCAACGGGTGGTCTATCTCCCACCAGGTCATCGCCCTGCGACGCGGTTTGATACCGGCATGGCTGAGGCACCACAGAAACAAGCCAATCCCAGCCAAGCGACGTCCGGTAGAGAACATGTTCTCGTGGGGAAAAGGCATCACGTCGGAGCCACACTGGGGCAAAAAATAACGGTTATGGTAGCGCACGACAACCGCATGGTTCTCAGGCGGAGCGGAAATGCCCATACGAGCATGGTCGAGCTGCCACAGCACCTCGCGGGTATTGCCCAGTTTGGACATGTCTACCCGGTAATAACCGTACTCGTATTGTGAGGGTGAGCTGGGCCAGGTGTAGTTGACGAACCTGCCCCACAGATAATCGTTGCGGTTAGGGCGCCTCACGCAGCTGCCCACCAAACGCATGTCCTCGGTGGCATATTGCGCTCTTTCGGTCTGGTAATACGTGCTGCTATCCGCAGGGTTAAAGGCGAGCACGGGAAAATCCGCCGGAACGCGCCCCCTCACCTGCCCGCCAATATAGAAGAGGGGTTTGTCCCCAGGGGAATACTCCAGCCATGTGTACGCTTCGTTGCCCGTCACGTCCGTGCGGGTGGCGTATCGATATTCCAGCCAGACGGCAAAGTCATATCTTGCATTGATGAAGGCTTTGCCTCCCGCCTGTTGCACATCACTGGCAATCATCACGTCGCAGGGAATGCCGAAGTGCAGCAACATCCGGCGGAAGATGTGCCCTGCTGACAGCCTCGATGGAGTAGCCACCACGATAAGACCAGCCATCTTGAGTCATCGCCCCCTTTATCATTAAACGGTTTCATGATAACCTGTTGTATAGCGAGCGTTTTGCCATTTCAATCGAGAAGATAGACAATAGTGTGCAGTCAAGCGAGAATAGATTACCACAAACCTTTGCAAAATGTCAACTAGAGCCTGTTATTTTTACCGTGATTTTAAATTAAATCGTAGTTGCATGAGGGGCGCGATGTCGGTGAAGGCTTTTGACCGGCATCTGGCGAAACCGCAGTATGTATGAACACCGAAACCACAACCCTTCCCAAATGGCAACTGCAGGCGGTGCAGGTGGGGCAGTCGATCGCCACCACGATGGTGCTGTACGGTCAACCCTACTACGCCAAACGTGCGCTGGGCTGGAACCCCTCCACCATCGCGCTGACGCAAATCACCATCGGCGTGCTGACCGCTATCGGCTCGGTGCTGGGAGGAAGGGTGATCGAGCGATATGGGAGCCGCGCTTCGCTCAGGGTGGGATTGCTGGGGTTGATAGCGGGTTCACTTGCCGGGTATGTGCTGCCCGAGGGCTGGAATATGGTGACCGCGATTGTGCTGGTGGCGGGGTTTCAGGGGTTCATCTGGCCCGCTATCGAAGCGGCGCTGACGCGCGGGGAACCTCAGCACCGTGTGCAGCATCTGGTCGGCATGTACAACCTCGGCTGGTCCGGGGCGAGCGGTTTCTCCTTTTTCATCACCACTCCACTGATGAGTGCGTTTGGCTTGCGGGCGATGTTTGCCCTTCCCCTCGCGCTCTACCTGTTCAACCTGTTCCTGGTGTGGAGAGTGCTGCCTGATTACGACAGCATCCCCGACGAGCATCACACGGTAGTAGACACGGAAGGGGTGGAGCTCACCCCGCAACAGCGTCACGCCTTTCGTCTGCTGGGCTGGCTGGCGAACCCGATGGCGTACGTGGCGATTAACGTGGTGGTGACCTACAACCCTGTAGTGGCTCAGCGCATCGGGGTGAGTTTCGCCACCGCCAGCAGCTGGTTCAGCCTGTGGTTCTATGTGCGCATGGTGGCTTTTGACCTGCTGCGCCGATGGAGCGGGTGGCACTACCGCCCCGGGATGCTGTTTGGCGCGTTCGGGGTCGCCATGCTGGGCTTTGCGGGCATGATGCTGGCGCCGTCGCTGGCGGTGCATCTGCTGG
Organism: uncultured bacterium; assembly: GCA_938027655.1. Taxonomy (GTDB): domain Bacteria; phylum Armatimonadota; class HRBIN16; order HRBIN16; family HRBIN16; genus HRBIN16. Next base: position 5,665 of record CALJAP010000064.1, read on the forward strand.
CGCAGGTGTTGTTCGGATTGAGCATCGGCTTGCTCTACCAGTCCTCCCTGTTCTACTCGATGGTAGGCAGTGAGGAGAAGGGCACGCACGGCGGTTTCCACGAATCCTTCATCGGCTTGGGTATCGCGGCGGGGGCGAGCATGGCCTTTTTCGGCGACCGCATCGCGCCGCAGCACCCTGCACTCTCGGTGGGGCTGGTGTGGGGTGTGATGGTGGTGGCTTTGCTGCTGATGTGGCGAGTAACCAGATGGGCGAGGCGGTAGAGAAGGAAAAAGATTGCCCCTCGCGAATCCCGAATCAACATCACTTACCATACCGGAAGGGAGGCAGGAACCATGTCGTTCACGTATGATTTGGCGCGTTTTATCCCTTTTCGCGATACGGAGGTGTGCGCCCGGGTGCGAGCGATTCCCCGCGAGCGTATCACCGAGCACCCCAACCGCGATTTTCAGATTCGCGTCATCGACGACCGCGCGGAGTTCTACGCCGCCTTCGCCACCGACATCGTGACCCGCATCAAGCAAGCGCTGGATGAGGGCAGACAGTTTGTGGGCATCTTTCCCGTCGGACCGATGCCCCAGTATCCCATCGCGGCGGAGATGATTAACCGCCTGCGTATCCCGATGCACCACGTGCATACGTTCAACATGGACGAATACGCCGACCAGGACGGCAACACCGCCCCGCGCGATTGGGAAGGCTCGTTCCAGCGGGCGATGTGGGAGAGCTTCTTCTCGCGCATTGACCCCGACCTGCGCCCGCCGGAGAGGCAAATCCACTTCCCCACCACCGATGTCATCAAAGACTACAGCAAGATGATTGCGGACATGGGCGGAGCGGATGTGTGCTACGGAGGCATCGGCTGGTGCGGGCACATTGCCTTCTGGGAGGCGCATCTGGGTGACGAGTTCGGCGATGACCTCGAGGCATACAAAAGGGCGGGAGCGCGACTGGTGGAGCTGCACCCGATGACCATCATGCAAAACGCCCTGCACTCCTTCGGCGGCGACTGGTCGTGGGTGCCTCCCAAAGCGAACACCATCGGTCCGGCGGACATCTTGGGCGCGAAGCACCGCTCCTTCTGGCTGGACGGCGACCTGGGCGGCGGCGTCTCGTGGCAGAGGTTCATCGCGCGACTGGTGGCACACGGTCCTGTCAACACCTACGTGCCCGGCAGTATCCTGCAGACGGCGCGCACCGACTACACCCTGCTGGGCGGTGTGGCGGACAACGTGGAAATCCACATGAGCTAGGGGGGAAGGCTGAAATGGCAGAATATGGCGTGCTGGTTCACGGCGCGGGTTGGGTATCCACCGAGCACGTACGCGCCTATCAACGCAATCCTTACACGGAAGTGGTGGCTATCTGCAGTCGCACCCGCGAGAGCGCAGAGCGGCTCAGGGAGACCACCGGGGCGGTGAACGCGAAGATTTACACCGACTACGAGCAGGCGCTGGCAGACCCGAACGTGCATCTGGTCTCCATCTGCACTCCGCCCAACCTCCATCCGCGTGAGACCATCCTCGCGGCGCAGGCGGGCAAGCACATCCTCATCGAAAAGGCGGTCGCCAACAGCCGTGAGGAGCTTATCGAAATGGTGAAAGCGGTGCGTCAGGCGGGCGTGAAGACGGTGGTGAGCTTTGTGCTGCACTGGAATCCGCAGTTCATGACCATCAAGCGACTGCTGGAGCAGAACGCCATCGGACGCATCTTCTACGCGGAGGTGGACTACTGGCATCACATCGGACCGCACTACCGCCAGTATGAGTGGAACGTGAAACGGAGCGTGGCAGGCAGTTCCTTCTTGAGCGCGGGATGCCACGCGGTGGACGCCATCCGCTACTTTGTGCAGGACGAAATCGAGGAGGTGATGGCGTACTCCAACAACACCGACCCCAACTACGAGTACGATACCAACGTGGTGGC
>CALJAP010000065.1 GCA_938027655.1 uncultured bacterium
AGGAGCCAGCAGGAACCATCTACGTGGTAAACGGACACTGCCCCGACTCGTGGCAAGATGGGCATCTGGACTATCCGTTGCGTCTGGGCGTGAACAACTGGACCTGTACCGGCACCGACTGGAGCTCGCGTGACCCCAACATCCAGGGCTTCTTCAACAGTATGCAGAACATCATCTGGACGGACGGTCACGTATCTACCCGCAAGTGGGGACATACCTTCCCACATGAGTGGACGGTGCAGGCAGACCGTGAAGCAGACCCTGTGTTGAATCCGTAACCAAACACCAGCCCTCCGGTTCGCGCCGGAGGGCTCTTTTCTGGAGGTGCTCCGATGAAACGCGAAATACCGCCTGGCCTGGCGATAGCGGTGATCGTCATCGTGCTGGTGATTGCGGGCTTCTTGTATGCACGCCACTGGTTCTCGGGACCGAAGCGGATTTCGGGTACTCCGCCGCCCGGGGTGAATCTGGCTCCGCCCGCACCCGGGCAATCCCGCATGCCGGCGGCGCCACCGCCTTCGCCGGGGTACGGAAGGTAGCGAACTAATCGTACGCCAAGGATTCGACGGAGCGTAAGGCTTGGCAGGAGCCTTGCCCTTTCGCCCTACTCAGCCTCCTCACACGCGGGGAGAAGCAGTGGATGGAGACCTACGCTCCGTCGTGACCATTTGATACGCCTGCCTTGCTGACTTTTTCGCAGACACTTGCTATAATGATGTGGCATCACTTTAAGGGGGGGAATAACCATGTCTCGTTCAAACGCTTTCACGCTGATCGAGCTGCTCGTTGTGATCGCCACTATCGCTATTCTCCCAGCCATCCTGCTCCCCGTGTTCGCGCAGGCTCGCGAGAAAGCAAGGCAAAGCACCTGTCTGGCACATCTGCGCCAGCTGGACCTCGCATTGGTGATGTACCGCACGGACTACGATGGTCGCAACGCTGGCAACGGCGACGGCAACTGCATGGGCGGCTGGATAGACGGCGCGTGGCCCGCCTGGATGCGCGGATTCCGGTGGAACTCGGGGGCACAGTGGGTTCCCTGCATCTACGCTGTACCCGTCGGACAGGAGAGCACCGCGCCGGTCAATCCCGAATGGCTCGCTGTGAAGGGGCCCGTCAGCGGTGTGCTGTACCCATACGTGAAGAACGCCGGACTGTACATCTGCCCGTCAGACCCGCGCGAGGAGAAACTGCTGAGCTACTCGATGAATGCCGGTCTCGCCTTTATTCCAGAAACAGCGGTGGAACGTCCTGCACGGCTTGCCCTGCTCATCGACGAGCAAATCACACTCTACGACGGCGCATACCACCCCGTCAGCGCAGATTGCCCTTCCAGAGTACATAACGGCGGGGCGGTATTTTTATTCTTTGACGGTCATGCGAAGTGGCTCAAAGCCACTAAGCCGCCCATTATCTTCAACTGCCCGCAGAGCGTGCCGGACGACATGGCCTGCTGGAAGATACCCATCACCGACGCCGAATCGAGCCGATACAGCTGGTTCTGTCAGCGCGAGTAGTGGGGTACAATAAGTTGCACACACTTCGCGCGGAGGTTTGCTATGAGTGCCTTGCTTTGCCCGGATTGCCGCATCGAGATGGAGGCTCAGCGCCATTACGGGGTAACTGTAGACGTTTGCCCCGCGTGCGCAGGCGTCTGGTTCGACGAAAGCGAGCTGCGGTTGCTGATGGAGATAGACCCTCTTATCCTGTTGAGTATTGACGACCGCGCTCTGCCCGATGTGCAGTACGCCCCGGAAGAAACCGTCAGCCGTCGTTGTCCACGATGCGCTTTGTTGCTACACCCCTACCGCTACCTGTACGACTCGCCGGTGGAACTCGATTCCTGCGATCAGTGTCATGGCATCTGGGTGGACAATGGGGAGTTGCACAAGATGCATGAGGCACTGCTCGCGCAGCAAAGTCCTTCTGAATTAGAGAAGCACCGTCAGGCTGTTGCGCAGTACGAGATAGAGCATCAGGAGCGGGTAGAGCGTGCCGGTTTGCTGGCATCCCTTTTCAGCTTGCTGCGCAAGAGGGTGCCGCCGTTCTCCGGTTTCTGATACGATAAAGGTACTATGGGCGCGAATGCGTGGCTGAGTCTTGGCTCTAACCAGGGTGACCGTCTAAACAACCTGCGTGACGCGATACAGAGGCTTCGCTCGCCGCAGGTGGAAGTGGTGTGTTGCGCCGGCGTGTATGAAACCGAGCCGGTGGGCTATGATACCCCGCAGCCGTTCTACCTCAACACGGTGGTGCAGGTGCGGACGACGTTAGAGCCACTTGCCCTCCTGGAGCATGTGATGGCGGTAGAGCTGGCGGGTGGGCGCGTGCGCACGCACTACGGCAACCCGCGCACCATTGATATCGACATCGTGCTGTACGAGGGTGTGCAGATGCAAAGCGAGCGACTGACCCTGCCGCATCCACGAATGCACGAGCGTGCCTTTGTGCTTGTGCCCTTGCTGGAAATCGCGCCAGACCTTACCCTGCCCGATGGCACGCCCATTCGTGATTTGCTGGAACAACCTGTAGTGCAGGCGCAGAGGTTGTGGAAGCTGAACCATGCCGACCTATCGCTTTGAAGCGGTTGACGAGAGCACCGGACGTCCGGTGATGGGTACTCTGCAGGCGAGCGATGAGCAGAGTTTGCAGAAGCTTTTGCAGTCGCGCGGGTTTGTAATCAAGCGCATTGTTTGCGCTGTAGACACGCCCGTGCAAACACAGTCGCCGCCTCAGCATGCCGACCGACGCGCCGAACGGGCTACTGCCAGCCTGCACGCGCGTGCGGTGTTCTTCCGACAGCTGGCATCGCTACTGCGGGCAGGCAACAACCCTGTCAGCGCGCTCACGCAGATTGCCGACCAGCCCTCTATGCCCGAATCGCTGCAGGCAGCCGCGCGCGCGATGCTGGCGAACGCCCACCTAGGTCAGCCTCTCTCGCAGGCGTTGGAGACCTTTCCCCGCCTGTTTGCCCCGCATGTCGTGGGGATGTTTCGCGCGGGGGAGCTGGGCGGCTCGCTGGATATTCTCTGCGACGAAATCGCTGCTCACTACGAACAGGAGCACACCCTGTGGCGCAGGTTGTGGATACCGCGCCTGCTATTGCTGAACGGCATCGGGATGCTGATGCTGGTGCTGCCCCTTTTTCCGGCGTTTTACGCCGGGATGGCGCGGGGGGATGCCTCCTTCTTCTACAGACGGTATGTCGACCTGCTGCTTACCCGCTCCCTGCCCGCGTTTGTTGGTGTGGTGCTTATCGCGTGGGGAGCATGGTGGTTTCTGGACCTGCCTGCGAATCGTCGCTGGAAAGACGCTCTGGTCATGCGCCTGCCGGTATTTGGTGCGCTGAACCGCCAGCGTGCGCTGACCGCCTTTCTACGCACTCTGCACCGGATGTTCGCGGCGGGAGTACCCGCCATCAGCGCGTGGGAGGCGGCGGCGCCGTCCGCAGGGAATGTGTTCGTGCGCGAGAAGCTGATAGAGGTGTTGCCTCTGATTCGCCGCGGAGAGGGGATAGATCGCGCCCTGCAGGCAACCGGATTATTTGACTGGGAAACGGTCAGTCTGGTGGCAGCCGGTCAGCAGAGTGGGGAGATAGCGGGGATGCTCGATCGCGCGGCGACCTATCACGAGGAGACTCTGCGTGAGCGGTACCAGCGGGCGTCGTTTGCGCTGATCCGGATTGGATGTCTGAGCATGTTGATTCTGGGCGGCGCGGCGATGCTGTGGATGGTGTACACCTACTTTACCGGCATGTTCCGCTTCGTGGACGAGTTCTTCAAAACACCGTGAGAGGTGGTCATCATGCCAGTGTATCGCTACACGGCGAAGAATCAGCAGGGTGGCACGGTAACCGGTCTGGTGGAGGCGGAAGATACCCGTCGCGCTGCCGGCATCGTGCGGGAGATGGGGTTGCTCTTGCTGGATGTGCGCCCGGAGCGAGCGGTAAGCACACAGCAGGCGGAACAGGTGGTCATGCAGAAGGTAGTGTACCCCGTCTATTCGGGCGTATCCGTGCGCGACCTTGCCATCTTCTACCGCCAGCTTGCCACCGCGGTGCGGGCAGGTATCCCCATCCATCGTGCCCTAATCTCGGTGGCAGAGAACACCGGCAAGCCCCGCCTGCGACGAGTGGTGCAGGCTGTAGTGAACGAGCTCATGCAGGGCAAACCGCTGGCGAAAGCGATGAGCCGACACCCGCACGTCTTCGACGAACTGCAAGTTGCTCTGGTTCAGGCGGGCGAGGAGGGCGGATTATTAGAGAATATGCTGGAACGACTTGCGGACTACCTGGAGCGTGACTACAAACTGCGTCTCAAAATCCGTGCGGGCACATTTTACCCGAAGGTATTGCTGTTGGCGGGTATTTTCATCCCCAAGATACCGGTGCTGGTGGTCGGTGGCGGATTGATACCCTATCTGCGGGAGACGGTTGGCTGGGCAGCGCCCATCCTGCTGGCGGTTCTGGCGATAGTGGCTGTGGTGCGCATTCTGTTGCAGATAGAGCCTCTGCGTGAAGCGTACGACTCGCTTAAACTGATGGTACCGGGCGTTGGTGGGTTAGTGCGTCAGCTGGCGATGGCACGCTTCAGCCGGGCGATGGCGGCACTGTATTCGGCAGGAGTGCCCCTGCCCCGCACGATAGCGATTTCTGCCCTCGCCGCCGATAACTATTACCTGACCAAACGTCTGCGCAGAGCGGTCGTAGAGGTCGAACACGGACAGTCCATCTCCCAAGCATTCCGACGTACGGGAGTGATGCCGCCGCTGGTGCTGGATATGCTACAGACCGGCGAAAGCACGGGCAACGTGGATACGATGATGGACAAAGTTGCCGAATATTATGAGCAGGAGACCGACGTGAAGAGCGGTCAGGCGGTTATTGCGCTCAGTGTAGGGGTATACCTGCTGATTGCGCTGTGGATTGCCAGTATGATTATCAGCTTCTGGCAAGGCTACGCCAGTGGCGGGGGCGCGTTGCTGGGAGAGTAAGTATGCTGCGCATGCCGGACAGAGATTACTACGAGGTGCTGGGAGTTCCTCCTCATGCGACCGATGAGCAGATTCGCCGTCGGTTTCGCGAGCTCGCCCGAAAGTACCATCCCGATGTCAACCGCTCGCCGGACGCCGAACATCGCTTCAAGGAGATTACCGAGGCGTATCGGGTGCTGTCCAGCCCCTCCTTGCGAGCGGACTACGACCTGATGCGGCGCAGTGCCCAGCAGGCGCGCTCGGGAACTGGTAGCTCCGCGACCACGCCCCCACCGCGTTCGCGCCCCACTGCGCATCAGGACGCCCGCCAGCAACGCCCAGGTGCTGCCTCGTCCGCCTATACCTCTGCTCGCAGTGCAGAAATTGAGGCGCAGCAACTGCTGCAGAGCGCGATGCTGGCGTATGCACGCGGCAACCTGCGCGAAGCGGCCTCACTAGCAAAACGGGTACTGCGTCTGCAGCGGCATAATGCGCAGGCGTACGAGATACTGGGCGATGTCTACCGGCAGGAGCGACGCATCGAGGAAGCCATCGCTATGTTTACTTGCGCGTTGCAGTGCAACCCTCGTTCTGCCACCGCGCAGTCCAAGCTGGATGCCCTGTTGCGCCAGCGTTACTTCGCTGGTATGCAGCCGTCGCCGCCCTCTGCCACCAGCGTTCTGTGGGCACGCTATGGGCTGGTGCTGGGCTGGGCGGTGGTGGTGATGCTGATTCTGGCCCCGTGGTACCTGGCGCTGGAGCCGGACGGCGTGTTTCAGGGTATCGGCTTCGTGAGTCGGTGGAGCGCCGCGCTGGTACTGCTCATGCTCACGGCGGGGATGTTGTCGGGCGCGTTGCTGTCGCTGGGCGAGGCGGTGGAACCGATAGCGCAGGTGCTCTGGTGGCCGCATCGGCAGGGAATGCCGCAGGCTCGTCTGGCGGTAGCAGGGTTACTGGGGGTGTTGGGATTGTTCGCTTTCTATGCGGCGGCGTTCTTGTATCTGCTCATCGCCTCGACGCAGGGGGCTTTCCATCGCACGCTCAATCGGGCGGTGGGCATCGTTGCGGGATTGGCACTGGGCTTCCTGCTCAGCTACGCGCCCGGACGCGAGCAGGTAGCACTCTTTGCGCCCAATCTGTTGTGGTTTGGGGTGTTGTGCGGATGGGCTTTCGGCGATGCGGTGCGGGCGCAGCAGATGAACAGGTAGCTATTGCTGGACACTACCCCCGTATGCCCAGCCTCCCGAACGCCAAGATATATAAAACCTCTTTAACATTCCTCTGGTAACATCGTAGCGGTAAGCAACAAACCTATAGGAGGTGTGACCATGTATTCTCGCAAAGCCTTTACGCTGATTGAGCTGCTCGTTGTAATTGCCATCATCGCCATTTTGGCGGCGATTCTGTTCCCGGTCTTCGCGCAGGCCCGGGACAAGGCACGACAGGCGAGCTGCCTCAGCAACGTCAAGCAGATTGGCACGGCAATGATGATGTACGCGCAGGACTATGACGAGGTGCTACCGCGCAACGCCTACGCCGACGAGCCCCGTGTGCGCGAGGGAGACCACTTCACGAACTGCTCTTCCCCACGCTGGATGGACGTGCTACAGCCCTACATCAAGAACCTGCAGATTTTCAACTGTCCCAGCGACCCGTTTGCCCCAATTAGGGGCACGTTGTGGACGGGGCAGCCGCACACGCTGATGGACAACAGGCGTTATGTCTTCCAGCCCTACTCGCCGGATGGCTCGCAGGTGTTCCGCGAGGCAGACTGTGGCGACCCGCGCGGCACGACCAACATTGGCAGGCGATTCGGCAGCTACGCGATTAACAACATGTACTACCTCGCTACCGACAACTTCACCCCGCCCAACAACCAGCCGATGGCACGCATCGCCCAGCCCGCAGACACTGTGCTGGTCGCGGAAGTGCAGGGCTACGGTCAGAGCGCAGACTTCTACCGGCGCGACCTGAATGACCCTCAGCCGACCGCACCGCATGAGACCTTCCCCTTCCCCGCGCTCATTAACCGCAACAACAACGGCGCGATTTTGGGACGGCACATGAAGCTGACCAACGTGGTGTGGTGCGACGGTCACGCGAAGGCGGTGCGCCTGGAGTATCTGGCTGAAACCCACCCCGCCGTCTGGAACGGCGTGCAATACAACAATCTCATGTTCCGGTTTACCATAGAGGAAGATTAAGCCTGGCAGTCAAAGTCCATGCCACGAGGTAGCGGCTCAGCCTTTCCCGTGAAGGAAAGGCTTTTTCGTTTATACGCCAGCCCTTTCACGCGCGATGCGGGCGCGTAACCCGACAACTGTTAATCCGACAACGCGCCCGACGGTTTCATCGTAGCGCACGATCACGCCGTCACCCGCGTCGATACCGATAGCTGGTCGTGGCTCGCCAAAGGAGACGTACAGCACATCCGCCTCCTCGTCGTAATCCCAATGCACCGACTGGTCCTTTTCAAACAGGGTTAACGTTTCCATAAGACCTGCCTCCTCCCTGAAGGGCGACTGGTAAAATAGGCGGTGATGATGAAACCGTCATGAGATTTATCCGTACTCCGTTTCGCGAAACCGTTTCTCGCGTCCAGAACACTCCGTTTAGATTATACCGACCCCACCGACTACCATAAGCGTCACATCGCAAAACTGATGCTCGTCAAACCTTAATATTCCCGTGAAGGAAAGGCTTTTTTGTTATGGCGAAAGATGTTTCAGCGAATAAGGAGGTCTTCGACGATGAACCGTTTTTTCAGGTTGTGGACACTGGGCTTATCGCTTGTGATAGTCGCTCCCCTATTGGCAGCGCCAAAGGGCGAACTGCCTGGCAAAAAACCTTCCGGAGAGGTGCTCCTGCCTAACGGATGGCGTATCCACCCCGCAGGAGAACAGGTGGAGATCGACGTGGGCGCGCTGGGGGTAGCGCAATCGCCAAATGGAACCCGTCTGGCAGTGCTTCATTGCGGCGTGCCCAAACACTCGGTGATGCTGATCGACGCTCCCAACCGCCGCATTTTGCACCAACAACCCATCGCGAAAGGATGGGTAGGCATCTGCTGGAGCAACGACGGGCGCCGTGTGTACGTCTCCGGCGGCTCCGACGATGTGGTGCGAGTGTTCCGCGCGGGCGTGGCACGCCTCATCGAGGAAGGAAACGTCTCGGTGAAGCCAGAGGGTGAAACCGCTACGCAGTTCGTCGCGCAGGTGGCGGTCAGTCCAGACGACAAGCTGCTGTACGCTGCGCTGATGAAGGGCAACGGCGTGGCGGTGGTAGACCTCCACGAGCGCAAACTACTGCGTAAGCTCAGCGTGCAGGGTTCGCCCTATGGGGTTGCGGTCTCGCCCGACGGCGGTCTGCTGGCAGCGAGCCGGTGGGGGCTGGCGTCGGTAGAGCTGTTCGACACCAACACATGGCAAAGCGTGGCGCAAATACCCACCGGCACGCACCCGAACGAGATGACCTTCAGCCCTGACGGCAAGCGTCTGTTTGTGGCGTGCGCGAACAACAATACGGTAACGGTGATCGATGTGGCGCAGCGCAGAGCGATAGAACAAATCAACGTGGCGCTGTCGCCTCGTGCACCTGCCGGCTCCACACCGAACAGCCTCGCGCTTTCCCCAGACGGCAAAAGGCTGTATGTCGCCAATGCAGATAACTACAGCGTGGCAGTGGTGGACGTGTCTGGCGAGGAAAGCAGGGTGTTGGGCTTCATTCCGGCAGGATGGTACCCGGCTGGCGTGCGTGTCGCCCCCGACAACAGCATGGTCTACGTGCTGAACTCGAAGGGCGTGACCCCGAAAGCCAACCCGCAGCGTGAATACATCGGCAGCATCCTGCGCGGCACACTACAGTTCGTGCCCGTGCCCGACGCCCAGACTCTACGCCGGTATACGCAGCGCGTGCGCGAGCTGATGCCCTACAAGGACAGCCTGTTGACCCGCGCGCCCTCTAAACTGCCGAAGGTCATCCCTGCGAAAATCGGTGACCCCAGCCCTATCAAATATGTCATCTACATCATCAAGGAGAACCGCACCTACGACCAAGTGTTCGGCGACATGCCCGAAGGCAATGGCGACCCCAACCTGTGCCTCTTTGGCGAGGAGGTAACGCCGAACCACCATGCCCTCGCCAGGGAGTTCGTGCTGCTGGACAACTTCTACGTGGATGCGGAGGTGTCGGCGGATGGACACAACTGGTCTACTGCCGCCTACGCCACCGACTACGTGGAGAAAATCTGGCCCTACGGCTACGGCGGGCATGGACATGGCTACGACTACGAAGGCACGAACCCCATCACCTATCCCGATGCGGGTTTCATCTGGGATGCCTGTAAACGGGCGGGAGTGAGCTATCGCTCCTATGCGGAGTTCATCACCCAGCAGGCAGACGGCACGCTGAAAGCGACCATGCCCTCATTGGAGGGGCATTTCAGCCCAATCTTCAGCCCCTACAATCTGGACATCCCCGACATGCAGCGCGTTGAACAGTTCCTGACCGAATTTCGCGAGTACGAGAAGAATGGCGACCTGCCGCGCTTCATCATCATGCGCTTGCCCAACGACCACACCTACGGCACTCGTCCGGGCAAGCCCACACCGCGCGCGATGGTGGCAGAGAACGACCTTGCGCTGGGCACGTTGGTAGAGGCGTTGACCCATAGCCGTTACTGGAAGGAGATGGCAATCTTCGTGGTGGAGGACGACGCCCAGAACGGTCCGGACCACGTAGACGCCCATCGGAGCGTCGCTCTGGTGATTTCTCCCTATGTGAAACGGCGCAGTGTGGACAGCACGCTATACACCACCTGCTCGATGCTGCGCACAATGGAGCTGATTCTGGGGTTGGAACCGTTGAGCCAGTATGATGCTGCTGCCACGCCTATGTACCGGTGCTTTACCGATAAACCCAATTTCACACCCTATACATGCCGACCGGCGCGCTGGAACGTGAACGAAAAGAACCCTGCAAGCGCCTGGGGCTGGCGTGAGTCGCTGGCAATGGACCTGAGCCAGGAAGACCGTGTGGACGACCTGCTTTTCAGCGAAATTATCTGGCGGTCGGTGAAGGGTGCGGACAATCCGATGCCCGCGCCGGTACGAAGCATATTCAGCCAGCCAGCAGTGAGCATAGAGTGAGGCTCAGAGTAGAGGGTTGGGCTCCGCCATTAGCCTTTGCGTCGTCTTATTGCAAACGGCAGCATGGGTAAAGGATTGGCAGGAGCCCAACCGTTAAGGTCTAAAGAAGAATGAATGAACATCTCTCCCTATTATATTTATAATGTACTTGTTGAAATTGTTGAAAACTTGGTATGCTTTTCCATTGTTGTGACCAGCTTTTGTTGTCTTTATCTAATATTTGGTCGCTTTTTACCCGATAGTTGTCTTTGGAAGTGAATTATTCATCTGAGAGGTTTCAACTTAAATAGCAAAGATTTCAACAATGAAATGTTCAAAACTATGTTCAAAACCTGTACACATTGTTGATAGCATTGCAAGACAGCCCTGAAGTGAGGAAGTTTTCCACAAAGTTTTCAACAATCGAAGCGGGTTTTCAACAATTTGAGGGGAGTTTTGAACAAAGTTTTGAACATTTCCAGCAAAGATTTCAACAATGACCAACCTTCAGTTACCCAGTACCGTGTTCAAATCGTAGATGATGCTGGAAAGCTCCTTGTCCTTGTTCAGGCTGGTCTTGACGCGGTTGTAGGCGTGTAACACTGTGGAGTGGTTCTTGCCGAACATCTGCCCGATTTGTTGAAGCGGGAGCTGCGCCTTTTCGCGCAGCAGGTACATCGCTATCTGGCGTGCCATCAGCACCTCGCGGCTGCGCTGGTCACCCAGAATATCCTGCGTGGTCAACCCGAATCGCTGGCAGACTGCCTGCAGAACTGCCTGCTCGGAGGGTATAGCGTGTACCTGCTTCTCGTCCACGTAATGACGCGACAGCACCTCGCTGGCGAGCTGCAAGGTGATGGGCTTGCCGTGCACCGACGCCCGCGCTGCGATAGAAATCAGCACCCCTTCCAGCGTGCGCACGTTGCCCTCCACCGCGTAGGCGATGTGATAGAGTACCTGGTCGGGTACCTGGATTCCCTCAATCTGTGCACGTTTTTGCAAAATAGCTACACGGGTCTCAAATTCTGGCGGCGCGATGTCCGCGATCAGCCCCGCTTCGAAGCGGGAGCGCAGGCGGTCATCCATGGTGTGCAGTTCGCGTGGAGGGCGGTCGCTAGCGAACACCACCTGCCTGCCCATCTGGTACAGCGTGTTGAAGGTATGGAAGAACTCCTCTTTGGTATGTTCCTTGCCCGCGATGAACTGGATGTCGTCCACCAGCCACACGTCCACATTGCGATACTTCTGGCGGAATGCCTCGATGCGATGTTCGCGCAGGGCGGTGATGTACTGCTGGGCGAAGGTCTCGCCGGAGAGGTAGGCAACGCGCAGGCGAGGGTGTGCCTGCAGCACGTAATGTCCGATGGCGTGCATCAGGTGTGTTTTGCCTAGGCCTGCTCCGCCGTAGATGAACAGGGGGTTATAGCTCTGTCCGGGCGCACGCGCCACCGACATCGCCCCAGCCTGTGCAAGCCGATTCGAGTTGCCCACCACGAAGTTTTCGAAAGTGTACTTGGGGTTCAGCACCGGTTTTTCGAAAGGAGGAGGCTCCGGTTCCACAACAGTGGTCGCTTCTTTGTGCGCAGAGGCAGGCGGTTCCGGTGGCGGCTCTCCAAGCAGGGGGCGCTTCTCCGGGGGCACATGGACGATGGTAACTTCTACCGTCTTGCCCAGGTGCTGAGAAAGCACCTCGCGCACCAGACTGCCGTAGCGCTTGCTTACCCATTCGCAGGCGAAGGGGCTGGGTGCTCCTAAAGTGACCCGCTCGCCGTCGAAAGAGACCGGCTTCATGCTTTTGAACCACGATTCGAATGAGGGCTTGTTCACGCGGTTCGCCAGGGTGTGCATTGCCCTGTCCCATGCACGGCGAAGCGCCAGCATGTTTTCGTCCTCGCCCAGATGCAACTGGTCGTCCACCTTGAAGCCGCCCTCCTTTCCTCGTCCAACGCCGAATTATAGCAGAATCAGAACGCGGTGACAACGCGAAATTTGTTTATGCTTGCAGGATGTACACGCCCACGCTTCCGATTCCCGGCACGGTGTGCAGAGGATAGGTTGTGCCGGTGCTTCCGTCCATCAAGTCGGTCGCCACGCATCGATGTTCTCCCGCGTCCACCAGTGCCGCGCCGCTACTACCGTCGGTAAGCACCGCGAGCAAGATGTCGTGTGTAGCGGGGCAAGCGAGGGCTACCCAGTCTATCAGCCCGCGTGCCTGCACACGGATGGAGCGCCACAGGCTGGGTTCGGGCACAAAGATGCGGTTGCCGGTGCGGCACACCAGCAAATCCTGGTCGCACTCTACCCCCGGCGCGAGCGCGGGAATGGACAACAGCCAGTGCAGATAAGCGCGTACGAACGCTGCCAGCGCGTGGATATGGTCGGGATAAGCCAGCTTGGCGCCAGGGAAGCCAGCCAGCGGGTCCAAGTAGCCTGCTGCGGCATGCAGAGCGCGGGTAGCGTATGCGAACCAACGGGCATCCTGCTGCAGGGAAAACGCCCACAGCGCACCTCTTGCTGCCTCGACGCTGGCGTCGACGAAGCCTTTGAAATTACCGTCCCCTGCGAGCACCTCGCCGTTTTCTCCAAGACCGTCCATCGTTGCGTTCAGCTGCCACAGGCGCAGCCATTGCATCATTTGCAGTGCACCTTCCTGTAGTGGCTCGCGGGGATAGGCGCGATAGAGGCGTGCCAGACCCTCTATGGCGCTGGAAGCGGCGAACACGTCATTGCGCAGGTCGGGCAGGAGTCCGGCGGGCAGCACCGAGCCGGGCGACAGAGGCGCGCAGCTATCACGCAGGAGGTACTCTGCCAGCCGGTTCGCCGCGTGCATGTACGCCTCAGTTTCGGTGAGACCGTACGCGGCGCACATCACGGAGACGATTGCTCCCATGATACCTTTGCCGCCGTCGTCCCGCACGGTACCGTTTGGTAGCACCTCTGCGCCATCGTAAGTGCCCGTCGCGCCGCGTTTCAGCAGCAGCCACGAAATACCGTTGATCGCTACCCGAACGCACAGCTCGGAACCGGTGTCGCGATGCAACAGAAGCAAGTGCTGTAGCACGCGGGCGTTACGATAAAGATTGAACCGCTGGTGACCCGTGATGTCAGAACCCTGCTTGTTCTCGTCCACGACGTCCCAGCACGCACCGCTGTTGCTACTTTGCGCGTTCACCAGCTGAAAATCCATCGCGCTATTGAGGGCAAGGCGCGCTATCCAGAGAGCCGACTCGTCGCCGGAGAAGCGGTTCCAGTCCAGCAGGGCTTTTGCTGCGGCGAGAGTGAACACGCTGAATCTGCGGTCGTTCGGTGCGACGCGCAGCACCACCTGGTCCTCGGCAAACCGAGATTGCCACTCCGGGTTCTGCAGCAATGCCACCGCGTTTTGTGCTGAGGCTCTGAGCTTAAGCAGAGGCAGAGGATGTGCCCCCACAGGGAACAGTCGTGCTCTATACTCTATGTGCTGGATGGCGGCATGCTCTGTCTCCACTGCCCTTTCGGGGTGGAGACGCAGGTGCAGCATCTGCTGGTGCAAATGGGCGGTGGGAAGCGTCCACACCAGACGGGCGTCTTCCTCCACTTGCAAGCAACCCGGGTACGCCGGTTGCAGGGTAATCACCGAAAGTGCGCAGCGCGGCATCGTCAGCAGCACGGAGGTATGGGGACATGCGAACCGCTTTATGTGCGTGTTTTCAGCCATAAAATTGCATAAAAACTGCACTTCCGCCCGCAATGAGCCATAGCTCAGGAAATGCATCTGCAGGGTCAAATCCCCTTCATCCTCTTCATGCAGCAGGATTTCCCAGCGAACCGGTATATCGTCTATCAGCCGCTCGTCCCACAGAGTAACCTCTCCCTTCTGGACGCTACAGTTTCGCACAAAGAGGGAGTGCCTCTCGTGAGCGGTTGTAAGTTCAACGGGGGGCAAGGGGGCGTGAACACCCAGCAACGGCGCTTCCCCTTTGTTTTGCACCAAGGATAGCCAGAAAGTGCCGTCCTCGTAATGATATAGCCGGTAGCGCCCCAAAGGTATGGGAGAAGCTACTTCCAGTTGCAAGGCGGTCTGCGCGTTCATTCCAATAACTCTATCGGAGGGGGTGCTCCCTTCCCTGACCCGCAACGGTACGGGAAGTTCTTCAGATGTTAAAATTCAGGATATTGAGGTATAATTATTTCGGCGATGAAGGCGCAGCAGCGAGTAGTAATACCGCATGAGCACGGCGCATGGATGATGTGGCTGGTGCCTTTAGCGATAGGACTGGCAAGCACGCCCTGGCACCTGTCTAAGCTGCCGCTTGTGGGTGCGGTGCTGTTTGCCTACCTTGCCTCCTACCCCGTACTTCAGTCTTTGCGTTATCCCCAGCAGAGAGCTAAATGGTTGAGGTGGGCAGTCGGCTATGGGGCGGTTGCCGCTGTATTCGCGATGCCTCTGTTGGTGATGCGCCCTCAGCTGTTGTGGGTGGCTGTGGCTGCTCTGGTGGGGTTCGCGGTGAACGCCTCGTTCGCTCGGCGACGCGATGAGCGACACCTGTTCAACGACCTAGTGGCGATGGCGGGGTTGAATCTGGCGGTGGTGGCGGCATACGTGGCGGGCACGGGATACTGGGATAAGCAAGCATGGCTTTTATGGGCGACCTGTTTGCTGTACTTCTTCGGCAGCGCGTTACATGTCAAATCGCTTATCCGCGAGCGGCACAACCGACCGTTGAAGAGGGTGGCGATAGCGTATGCACTGGTAGTGCCTGCGATTTTGTCTATACTGCTTCAGCCCCTGCTGGCGGCGGCATACTTGCCTGCGGCGATACGTACGCTGGTTATACCCCAGCACCACGCCTACAAAGCGATAGTGCTGGGGGTGATTGAGATAGCCTGCTCGGTGTGGTTTGCCGTGTGGCTTATCGTGATTTACCGGTTTTTCGGGGTGTGAGTTTCCCCCCTTCTACCGGTGCAGGCAGCGCGTACAGAATAGCCGAGTCCGTCCACCGCGAGACAGAATCTTGCAAGGCGAACTCGACCGAAATCCTGTCCCGTTTGATGTTGTGCAGTCGCAGGGTAAAATCACGCCCAGCGGGAAAGGCTGTTTCACCTCCTATCTGAGCGTCCCGGACGCGCACCTGCACCGTTTGCCTTTCTGTCTGCCGTAGGGCAAGGGCGAGGGTTAAGGATGCTTCGGTTCCTACCACCAGAGTAGCCCGTTTCACCAGCTGGATAGGCGTGGGGATAGCGTAGGCAATGGGCAGCTCCGTTTGGCCACCCTGCCAGCGCAGGCGAGCGTTGCAAAGATGTTCTCCCGGCTCAGTACTGCAAGGGATGGTCAACAGTCCGCTTCCTCTGGGTGGCAGTGTCACGCGCTGCCCGTTCGCTGCGACCTGTTGTTCCCTTTCTGCCAGGTTGACCAGTGTGATCTGCACCGGAGGGTCGTCCACATAGGCAGGCGGAGTCACCGCCCGTACGAGGATGTCGCCTTGCTGGGCGGCTGCGATGCCGAAGCGTTGCGGGTTATGGAACCAGCCAAAGGTGGGCGACCATGCCCAGTGACTGACGCCTGCTTCGCCACGCTCCTTGTGGTTGCGCCCCAGGTTCAGGCGCAGGAGGGGTTTGTCCGTCTGGTTCCGATTCACCTCGAAGGGCAATGCCTCCCACGGGATAGCCACCTCCAGCGTCCAGCCTTCCTGGTCGGTATGGGTGGCAGCCTGCACCTGCGTGTTCCAGCCCACGTCGAAGCCGAGCTCGTCGTACACCGCACCTCGTGCGTTGATGATGAAATGGGCGTAGCGCTCGGGAGCATCGGGCGAGGCAAGGAATATCTCCACGCCCTCGTCCAGCCAGATGCCGTCGGCGTCGCGGCGGGTCTGGTCAGCCACTAACCTTTCTGGATGCGGAGCGCGGCAGCGAAAGCCGATGTACAGCGCCTTGTCGTCGAAAGCCAGCATCGCCTGTGTCTTCAGGTTGTCGGGAATCGGTACGCTGCTATGGCTCTCGTAGAACGGGGAAGCGACCGCAGCGGTGTTCCAGACCGGTTCATCCAGCTTGCCGTCGATAGCAGGGGGCTGGTTCCAGCGTGGTAACTGCAGCACGGGCAGGTAGGCGTGGGAAATGGGATAGGATACTGGCGGCACAACGCGCACGTGCAGGGTGACCGATTGCGCCGGTTTAGGGGGAGCAACACGCTCGCCTCTCAATAGCAGCACCAGCCTCTCGATACACCTGCCGAGTATGATGCGCGTTTCTTGCAGGTTGGCGTTGGTGTAGCCTACCCTGCCCACCTCGTTCAGCCAGGGCACGCTCTCCTCTACTGCTTTCAGAGTGCGCTCGCACTCGTCGGCGGCTTGCAGCAGCTCCTGTGCCCACCGGTTTGCCTTTGGCTGGGAAGCGACCTTCCGCGCATAGGCGATGACATTGCGTAGCGTCGTCAGATAGCGGTAGTCGTTGATACCCTCGCGCAACGCTTCCCACTGGATAGTGGGGATGATACGCTGGATGCTCTTGTAGTCGTTCGGGATGGCGAACTCGGGGTATGCGGTGCACTGGTCTTTGGGCTCGGTATTGTTGACAGCGAAGCCATCGAAGTCGTTAAACGGGTCCTCGTGCGGGCGCACGAACGTCCATGAGACCTGTCCATCCGCCTTTGTTTTCCAGAACAGCCATCCCGCCATGTATCGGTTGGGGAACATGCGCCCTTCCTGTCCAAGGTAACAGCCGCTGCCATACCAGAAGAACTTTTGCCCGTGTGCCCGACACTGCTCTTCCGCCCACTGGGCGGTTTGCTGGGAGGCAACCAGTCCCACGGAGAAGCAGGGATGGGTCATCCACTGCGCAGCGGCGTCGTAGGTTCCCCGCTGGAAGAAGGTGACATAGGTTTGTGCGCCGCCCTCTCGCCATGCGCGGTATTGCTCTATCGCCCGGATGCTTTCGGGACCGGGTTCGTCCCAGCCGTAGAACAGCCAGTCGATGCCGTGAGGCTTCAATGTGCTTACCACCGTACGGGCGATGAGGCGCATGGCGTCGCGTACGCGCTCATCCCACTCGCGGTTCACATCCACCTGTATGCCCAGCTGCCCAGGTACCTGCTCCTCGATAAACGTGCCGATGGTGTGCGGTCCGCGCAGACCTGCCTCGCGCATCAGCCGGTGCCAGCGCAACAGGGGCTGTGGGTCATAACCCACTTTGCCCTCCTGCAGTCTGGACAGGTCCAGCTGTCCAAAGGGCAGTTCCGTCAATCCGTCGATGCCGTATTCGGCAATCTCTCGCAGCAGAGCCTTCAGTTTCTCGTCGGGCAGGTTGCCCAGCAGATGGCTATCACTGTAGAGCAGCCAGCGCTTGTCGGGCGGCTTGTTCAAGCGGAAGGGATATACGTGAATCTGCAGGGGTATCTGCAACGCCTGTTTGCCTTGTGCTTTCACCACGAGGGTTCTGGTTTGCGTGCCCGGACGGCAGTTGGGTGGAACCCGCACGGTTATCCAGAACAGGCGAGATTCTCCCTTGGGCACGTTCAGCGCGCGCCATTCCAGCGTGCCGCCTCTCGACGGGAACTGCGCCTTTCCTCCGCGCATGTCCAGAAGTAGCTCGGGGGTCACATAATAAGTCCGTCCGCGCCAGTCGGTGCGTTGCGCCCAGAAGTGCGCATAGCGAACCTGCACGAAACTCTGTGGCGCGACGGCAGCTGCTGTTTGCTTGTGGTCAATAGACACATCCAGACTGTTCAGTGGCTCCAGCGCATAAACGGCAAACCAGAGCGCGGAGGTCTCCCCCTGCGCCATGTAGCATTGCAGGTACTGCACTCGTTCGTCCGCTTTCGGTTTGCTCCACGGTTTGATGTCGAACGGCTCGCCGCGCGTGAACGGGATAAGCCCTGCCTTCAGCTCATCGCGCGACGGTTGGGGAGGTTGCCAGTTCTCCTCCTGGCGTGGCGCCTCCGTGAAAGGCTCGCCGGGGTCTACACGCTCGTAAACGGTATCGTAGATGGTGACAGGACCCTGCACCGTTTGCTGAGCCTGAAGGGGCAAAATCGCTACGGCGAATAGCACAAGTAAGATGAAGTAGCGTGTCATGGTGCATCCTCCGTGCATTGAGTGGTCAATTTCAGGCGTTAAATATGGTTTCAACGGCCGGCTGACCTCTCCTTCCCCTATGCTGTTCCTGCAAGGGGGCTACCCGTTGATCGTGTAGCGTACTCCGTTGCTCATCGGGCGAGGTTCAGAGTCAGCTCCTCTCCCGTCAACACATGGCGCACTGCCAGGCGCGTATCGTGTGGCAGGTTCAGGGGCAGGTCGATGGTGCAAGACGCCTTGCCCTCCCTCAACAAGAGGTTCTGGCTCAGTGCAGGAAGGGGAGCGCCCTTCGCGTGTTGTATCTCCACTCGCACCGCGCTAAGGGAGGGGGCATTCGGTACCTGAATCGACAGCTGGACTGTTTGACCGCCTCGCCATTCGCCGCTAAGCACCCGTACCCGTGGCGAACCGGGAGCATGGGACAACAGCGCCAGCAATTTTGCCTCGCCCGGCTGTAGCACGAACTCCACCACGTCCGCTGACCAGATTTCCCCCTTGAGCACGTCGATAACGGTCTTGCCCCTACCGACGCGCAACTTTACCTGTCCCATACCGGTTGCCGACGCCTGCCTGAGAATGCCTACCAGTCTCGCCCCTTTGCCCAGGTACCAGTCTGCCCAGACGCAATCCTGCACAGGCTCCCCGTCCGGGCGGGTAGCGAAGAGGGAAGGTGTTACCCCCGCCCAGCGCAAGACTCGACGTATCCATTGCTCACGCTGTCGGCAGTGAGCATCCACCTCTGCGCAGGCTCGCCAAAGGATGTCGCGCAGATAGGTCGCCAACGGCATCCGTTGCAGGTATAGCACCCTATGGCGCGAGGGCAAAGGCATATCGGGGAGTTCGGTGAGTTGTGGCGCAGCGGGGATATGGCGTTCCATAGTGCCTACTAGGTCGTGCAGGGGTGGAGCCTGTCGGGGTACGAGCTTCTCGTCGAACAGAGCGGGTGTTAACAACACCAGCACCCTGCCACCACGCTCCACGTAGGCACGCAGCGCGGATAACTCGCGGTCGCTCATGGCTAGCGCGGCGGACAGGATAAGCAGCCTGGGTTTTTTCTGCAGGAGCCATCCCTGCTCTACCTGGCGTGCGTCCACAAGGCTAAAGGCGACCCCAGCACTTCTGAGCAGGGTGAAGAGTGCCTCTCGCTGAGCGGTCAGCTCTTCTTCAATACCGAGCACGAAAGCCGCACGCAGAGAGGGCATAGAGTGGTAGATAGCCACCTGAGGTTGGGACGGAGACGCATGGATAAGTAACTTGCCCAATCCCTGCCGAAGAGGTCGGGAGAACTGTTCCAGATGCTGTGCGCAAGTGGGGAAGGTCAGGTCGGGCTCCAGCATGGAGGGCAACCAGAAGACGCCAATCCCCCGGCACCCACGGAACGCAGCGTTCCAGATGCTGAAAGAGAGGCTGGCTCCAGAGACACCGTACCCTGCTGACCAGGGGGCGCGCGTGATGTGTTCAGCAAAATAGTCTGAATATGAGAAGAACACGTCGAAGTTTTGGGCAAGCGGATACCAGTCGTAACCACCGTACGGGTAGGGCTCTGGCGTGCCGGACAAAGCCAGATTGGCGGATGGGTCGTGCCGACGGGCGGCGTTGCGAATGCGCTTCCAGGCGTCCACAAACACGGTGTCCATGTATTCGCGGTGGTCTGCCCAGCTTGCCCACACTCCGCGTGCTTTTGCCTCTTCAAACGTATCCGGCACCACTTCGTCCCACGCGGGGAAGCTGCGCTGCCACGTCTCGTTCAGCGTTTGCAAAGTTCCGTACCGCCCTTTTAACCAGTCGCGGAAGCCGTTTAAGCAGTGAGGACAGAAGCAGAAGTCAAACGGTGCGTTGAAGTAGGTGAGGTTGTTCTCATCGGCAAGGCAGTAAGCCAGCGGGCGATACTCCGCCATGAGATGCATCGCGTCGCGGATAGCCCGTTCCGCGTTCGCCTGTTCTGAAGGGGTATTGGGACAGGGGTGACGCAGTAGATACTTTTTGTCCCCCGTACGAGCGTAAGCGTTGAACCCGTCGGCGGTGCTGAATATGCCGTAGATGCCGATTGGCACCCCTCCAAAGTCGTATGAAGCAGCGGTACGCCACTCTTCGCCCTGCACGTTGAATAGCCAGGCGGTGATGCCCATCTCGCGCAGACGTTGCGCCATCGCTGTCCACAAGTAGGTGCGGTAGCCACTTCGTCCGAACACCGTCCACAGCACCTGATGCCAGTCGTCCCATCGATTATCCGCTGCCTGAATCACCTCCAGATGTTGCTCTGCGAGGATAGCATCGCCTTCCCTCAATGTGACAATCAGCTTGCCTCCGGTGGCGCGCATCCGCATGAGAGGCAAAGAAAAACGTACCTGCGCGTTGCTTCCGACCGGTCGTACGGGCAGTTGCTGTCGTTCCCACTCCCATCCGTAGCAGTCCACCAGCTGCAGGTGCAGGCGATACCGCTGTGGTCCATCTGCCACCAGACCGGCTATCTGGGCAACACCCGTCAGTTTGTCGTTTCTCGGCAACACCTGCTTGTCCAGCTGAAGCTGCAGGGTGACCCCCTCTACAGGGATGCTCACTGCGCTGCAATCTACCAGGGCGCCGTCCCGCAAGAGGGAAACTTCCAGATACAGAGTGCCTGAGCGCACTTGCCCAGACGGCAGCGATAGCTCCAGCTGGTTGCTTGAGGGTTGGATGAGATACTCCGCGCTGGCAACCTCTCGTGAGAAGGCGTCACGCCAGCTGCAGCGCGCCTGCAAGATGGATTCCGGCTCGGGGAACTGCAGCACCGCTCTGAACCCGTCTGCGCTGCGCTCGGCGCGGATGCTGTGGATGCGCCATCTACCCGGCTGGGCTGCGTATAGTATCCACCGCATGACTGAAGCGAGCAAGTACTCCTGGTAATCATACGGGGTGTGGACGATGGTGTTTCGGGAGAAGAGCGGAGTAACCCCTGCTCCGCGCACTTCCGCCGTCTTCGCCTCGCTACGGTAGGTCACCAACAGCGTACGCCCCGCACCGTGCCGATGTTCCACCAGCAAGGGGTGATGACTGCCGTCTTCCGCTTGCGCTTCAAGTATCACCTTTCCGTCGGTCGGTTGCACCACGTGCAGGGGGAAAGGCGGTAGCACATCGGGATAGGCGCACAGCAAAGGCGAAACGCCTACAGGACGAGCGTTTACCTCCTGCTCCGTCCAGCGAACGCCCAGCACGCCCGGCAGGGGGTCTTCTGGGGCGACTTGTAATGGCTTGCCGAAGTACACCAGCGAGGCTCCCTGTTCCACCTTCTGCAGCGTGAGGCGACGCTCTTCCTCTGTGAAGCCGTCCCATACCGAACCGCTGAGCACAATCACGTCGAACTGTTCCTCCAGCGCACGACGGCAGGCGGCGCGCATCTCTTCGTGAGCCAGCCGGTCGTAATACTCACCTGTCAGGAATCTGGCAATGCCTTCGCTGGTAAAGAACACCGTCTGCCAGGGGAAGGCAAATCGCTGATGCAGCTCCACGATTTCGCGCTGTCCGAGCCGGTCTACAATGAACAGAACACTCGGGGGATTCCAGAGGGCAGGCGCCCATTTGCGGTGGGGGGTCATCTGTTCGGTGCTGAGATGGCGCAGGTAGGAATACTTTTTGTTCTCTTCGGCGGACGTGTCTTTGACCTCCACCTCTTGTTTCCACACGCCCACACGCTCCAGCGATGTATTATCGAACCACACAGTTCCCGCTAACAGTAGCACACGCAACTCGATGCTGACGGAAACGGCATTCGCTGGGGGCAGGAAGAAATCTTCCAGAAGGTACCAGTCGCGCGTGCCTCGCCGCCCACGAATCTGCCACGTTTGCAGGGCGCGCCTTTCGTGGTTGTAAGCAGTAATCACCACGTCCGGTCCCCAAGGGTAGCAGCCTCTTTGTCGCACCCAGACGCGGAAGCGGTAAAGGTAGCCGGGCTCGACCGGAATATCGCGCTGGCTCCAGTTGTCGTTCTGTTCCGCACCCACAATGCGCACGCTACGCTTGCCCGAAAAGGCCACCTCGCTATCCCAGTCACCCTTGCCGGTACTACGAGTCCAGAAAACCCAATCGGACGGGGCGTCCTGTCCCTCTTCAAAATCGGGATTACGTATCAGGTTCTGAGCCATGAGAGCACCGTTCCACCAGCAGAGTAGCATGATGCTTGCTACAACTTTCCACATCCGTCCACCTCCTGGCGTGTCCGAACAGGATTCCTATCGCAAGACTCTCACTGCGTAGCGAGCAGTGCCGTCACCCCCATGATTTTCACCCCCGCTTGCGCTCCCATGCTCGATGGAGCGAAGGTTAATCGTTCTACGGGCATCTCCCTTCGGTTTAGTATCCACTCGGTGACCACGAGCGGGAAACGGTTATCCGGTCGCCACAGCAGCCACGTTTCCCCTGTTAAGGAGCGCAACATACCTTGGTGCCCCTCTGCGAGCACATGATGTGCGTAGCGCACGGGTAGGCTTTCGCTGGCTCCATCGCGGTAGTCTGCGATAATCTCCCCTAGCAGGTCGTCCTGTGCGGCGCTGAGCACAGAAGAGAGCACAATCCACAGCCGTTCCAACCGCTCCCCTATCCTCACCTGCCAGGTGCGCTCGCGGATAGCACGTTCGATGTCCAGCTCACGGGGGCTGAGAGCTCCCGCACCGAAGATTCGCTCGCCCTGCGCGTTGTGGATGGCAATCCGGTCACCCACTTGCAGGCTAAGCAGGCCGTGGTAGCCGCGCTGGTCGCCACCCCCATGCGCAGAGAGCACCACACCTCCTGGAGGGATAGACTTGCTGCCCGCCCCCATGCCGGTCACCTGAGTTACAAAGCCTTGACAGTCTACCGCTACTTCGGCGCCGAAGATGTTCGTGCCTGTGTCGTGCAAGGGGGCGGTGTACACGATGAGCTCGCCCTCGCCACGATAGCGGTTGACGCCGTTCACCTGCAGGCTTTTGCCGTTGGGTAGTAGCACCCCTGTTGCCTCTTTCAAGCGTGCGGTTGCCTCTTGCACAAAGAGGGGTGGGGATGACACTGCAGGCTTGCTTAGGTCAAAGGGGATGCCGTATGCCTGCTCCGATGCACGCCCCAGCTGCTCGGGCATTTTGAGCCGTTGAGTCCTGCCTGTGCTTGGCTGTAGGAGCAACATCGTGCTCTGGTCGGTGTACCAGCGTGCCCGGCAGAAGAGGGTCTGGCTGGCAGAGGTTTTGGCAGCGGGCAGGGCGTCGCTTTCCGAGCGAAACTGTTGTGGGTTCCATGAAACTTGAGCATACAGGGCGGGCACAGGGGTGAACGTCTCGCTGGTCAGGCTGCCGGGCGGGTCTGCCCACAGCGTGCCCATAGTGGGCGCGTTGCGTTGTTGGGCGTAGCGTACCAGCGGGAAGGGCGCCATCCACGGGCTCGCCCATACCTCGAAGCCCTTTCGCTGCAACCAGTCCAACGCGGGATAAGCATCCTGCGAGTCATAGCACCAGTAGTTGAGAACCACCTCACGGGGAATCTGGTCAATCGCCTTAGAGGTGAAGTAGGGTGCGCCGCCGTTGGCAGGCCCGACCGGTGCTTTCAGCTGCTCCTGCAGGCTCTGGTCGAACAGCATATCGTGCCACATGACGAGGCGCACACCACGTGCCTCTAGGAAACGTTGCATCCGGCGGATATGCTCTGCCAACAAGCGGGCGCAGTCGTAGCCTTGCGAGTGCAGCCACTGGAAAAGGTCGTTCGCCTCGTCCATGCCACAGTGGAACCAACGTAACCTGCCATGAACTTCCAGCATCTCTGAAAGGATAGGGAAGACAAAGCGAGGGTAGACCTGTTCGTCTTGAATCATGATCCCGCCATGTGCGGTATAGGGAGGCTTTTGGTAGGCGCGATCGAGATGCCCAAGCAGGTTCAGGTAGCCAATCGGTTCCATGCCGAGCAAGCGAGCGTAGTCGATAATGCTCTTCGCCTGTGTTTTACTGAGGCGGATGCCGGTAGCGATCGAGGGGTCGTAATCCAGCACCACTTGACTGCCAAACTCCACAGCCACATAGCGCACCTTCAGTCGCGCCAACAGCCGCAGGTGGTGACGGTAGGCTTGTTCACTTGCAGCCCATGCGCCCTGTATCATGAAGGCGCGGTGTGAGGAGCGCGGGTAGTCCTGTATCTCCGCGCCCGGCACGAGCCAGGTATCTGCCGACGTGCGTTGGGCAGTCCCCCTCTCCAGCAGGGCGACTAGAGTGTGAACCGCCCAGAACGCGCCTTGCGGGTCACGAGCGCCCAGTTCGACGCGACGGTCAGCCGTTCGCACCGCATACTGTTCGCTGTGGCGCAAACGCGAGCGGTCCATGCGCAGCATGATAACCGTCTTGCCCCTGTTCTGCACAGCCTCTCTGCCCAAAAGCCTCTCCAGCTCGTGTCGAAGCAGGTAAGCAGGTGCTTTCAGGGCAGAGGGGGCATCCACTTGCACTGGCAGACGCAGCTGCCAATCGGGTGGATGGGAGTGGGAACGGTTCAGGACAGTATCCCCCATGCTCGAATCACCTCTATCTCCGGCGGCGTGCCCCATAGCCACTCAATCCGCAGCCAGAAGCCTTCCAGCACCGTGCTGTGAAACTCGCCCGAACCGCCCTTCGCGTGCAGCGTATACTTTCCGTGCTCGCCCAGCACGTAGAACTCCGCCTCGCGCTTCTGGGGG
>CALJAP010000066.1 GCA_938027655.1 uncultured bacterium
ACACGCAGTCTGCCCAGGTGCTCCGGCTCCAGCTGCAGGGTCACACTGCTGGTGCTGCGCTGGCTCGTCATCGTTTCTATCTGCCGGGCGACCTGCCGAACCACCTCAGCAGGCGACACTTCGGGCGACTGGACAGCCGTCTCCGGCGTCCGGTGCACCGCTGAGGCGGTCTCCGCGCCCTGTGCACCGTGCAGATGCGCTTCTGGCAAGTGCCGTGTCAATGGCTTCTCGCTTATCTCGAACGCCGTCGGCTTCTTCGTTTGACTGCGCGTGCCTCTGGACGCTACCGGCGTGCCGACTGGACGCTCGTGCCCATCCTCGCTCTGCATCTGGCTGGAGTTGCCTGCCTGCGCCCGAGCGACTGCCGGGTTCTGGGCTGTCGGTGCAGCTGCTGAACCCTCAGAGAGCGGATGAAGCATTTCTCTGTTGTTCTCTGGCAGTGTTTGTGCTCCCGACGCGGACGGAACCGCCGGCGCAGGGTTCGTGATGTCACCTGAGCCCGCATCGTGCAAGGGCAAGGCGGATGCTACAGGTGGTATCTTCTGAGCGGATTGGGCAGGCTCTGCCGTGGCGCTTGCCTCTAGTGCGGTTAAAGCGGCAGGCTCCTCGCCAGTGGTCAGAGGCGTTGGATATATTCCCGCACCTCTGGGTTCCGCAGCAGCCTGTGCTGAAAGCGCTGTCGGAATCGGTGCATCGGTTGCAACCTGTGGAAGGAACGCAACCTGCTGCACGGATAGAGGGGGTGTTCCGGCATCCGGTGTGAATACCTCTGGCGGAAGAGTGCTCTGCGCAAACGGTATGCCTGCTACAAGCAGCGGCAGTCCCAACGAAGCCACCGCCTGCTCCATCTCTCCTGCCGAAAGAGGCTCTTGCTGTTCTGGCAATGGACCGTCCGTCGGCGCAGCGACCGCCTGCTGTTCCCCTTCCGCAGCAGGGAGGTTCTGCGCCGTCGCCAGCAGCAGAGCGAACAGGTTGTTATCCACCACCGCACTCGGCGAATTGCCCTGCTGTGAGGAAAGCCTGTTCGCCACAGGCGAAGAGCCGGCACCGGTTTCCACCTGTATCGTCTGTGTCACTCTCTCACCTCCTTTCCGGTGTGGTCCGTGAGACGCAAAGCCGGTAATATTGTCGGCAGGTGTGAGGGTGAATCTTAGAGTGAAGGTTGAGGTTCAACGGCACGCCTTTCCCGCTAAGTTGGTCACGACCGAGCGTGAGCCTCCACCTTAGCGCAGGGGGATGCACTCCATCGCATCCGCGACCGAGGTGGGCAAGGCGGAGCGCATCCCCGAAAGGAGAATACCGCGTAGGCCGCTACGTGGACGCCCACAGCATCCCGCGTTTCATAATCTCCAGCGCTTCAGGCACTTCGAAGTCCTTTGCCACGTGCCCCAACGAGCTGTAAAACACACGCCCCTTGCCGTAGCGTCGCTTCCACACCACCGGCATCACCGTGCCCGCAATCCATTCGCAGTACTCCCCGCTGAAGGTGGTGGTGGCAAGCACCTCGTTGGAGGGGTCCACGTGCATGTAGTACTGCTCCGAGTGCATCTTGAAGTCGCTCAAACCGGCAACGATGGGGTCTTCGGGTTTGATGATGTTCACCTCGTAATCGATGATATTGCCCGGGTGCGCCACCCATTGTCCGCCCACCATGAACTGGTATTCGGTGTTGTTGCGGAACGAGTCGCCCATCCCGCCGTGCCAGCCGGCGATGCCCACGCCACTGCGCACCGCGTCCAGCAAGCCCGCTTCCTGTTCGGGGGTAATCGTGCCCATCGTCCATATCGGCACGATGAGGTTGAGCGACCCCATCAGGTCTTTATCGGTGTAGGTGTCCAGCGTGTTGGACACAATCACTTCGTAGCCTTGCGATTGCAGCCACGGTGCGAAAATCTCGGCGCACTGTTTGGGTTCGTGTCCCTCCCAGCCGCCCCATACAATCAACGCCCGTTTCATGTTTGTCTCCTCCTGTTAAAGGTCTATCTGTCCATGCCGTAAGCCCATTGGCAAAGGTGCCGGGCGTTCGCACGTGCTTTCAATCAAGATGTGTTTGCCCCCGTCCGATGCTTCCACGAACGCCTGCATCACGTCCAGCACATGATAGGCGAGGTCGCCGTTGGCACGGTGCGGTCTACCCGTCTGGATGGCTGCTGCCATGTCTGCTACGCCCAGCCCGCGGCTGTTCTCGGTGTAACCGTACGTGAGCGGTATCTCCATCCAGTCGCGGTTGCCCGGTCGGTACAGGCGCACCGGTCCGCCGAAGGTGTTGGGGTCGGGAACGCTCAGCGTTCCCTCCGTGCCGTAAATCTCGATGCGGGGTAGCTGCGCCGCCCACACGTCGAAGCTCATGACCACTGTGCCAATCGCGCCGTTCGCAAAGTCCATCGTGCCGGTGATGTGCGTTGGCGTCTCCACCTTCACCACCTTGCCGTATTTGGGCTGGCTGGTGATGAGCCGTTCAGGGAAGGTGATACGCGCCGAGCCGGTCACCCTCTTGATAGGACCAATCAGATTCACCAGCGCGGTCAGGTAGTAGGGGCCCATATCGAACATCGGTCCGCCGCCCACCTCGTAGTAAAACTCGGGTGAGGGGTGCCAGCTTTCGTGTCCGTGGCAGGTCATGAAGGCGGTCGCGCCCACTGGCTCACCGATCCAACCGTCGTCGATGAGCTTCCGACAGGTCTGGATGCCGCCGCCTAAAAAGGTATCGGGTGCGGAACCCACGCGCACTCCCTTTGCGCGGGCGGCTTCGACCGTTTTGCGCCCGTGCTCGCGCCCTGTTGCCAGCGGTTTCTCGGTGTATACGTGCTTGCCTGCCTCGATGGCTTTGAGATTTATCTCCGCATGCGCTTTGGGCACGGTGAGGTTCAGCACGATTTCCACATCGGGGTCGGCGAGCAGTTCGTCGGGCGTTAGCACTTTGGGGATGTTAAACTCGGCAGCACGGGCGCGCGCCTTTTCCATATCGAGGTCCGCGCACGCCACAATCTCTAAGGTCTCAAAAACCCGGCCAGCTTGCAGGTAGATGGGGCTGATGTTGCCACAGCCAATCACACCCACTTTCATGCGGCGCATGAGATGGTCTCCTTTCCGGTGATTGTTGCGTATCAGGATTCGCAAAGGGGGGAGCAAGCTCCTGCGTTCGTTTGAAGGGCGAGGCTCCTGCCGAGCCGTGTTGCTTAACGCCTCCGCAGCCGATACACGTACGCCAGCACCTCCGCCACCGCCTGATACAGCTCGGGCGGTATCTGCTCCCCGATGTCCACCGTACGATACAGGCTTTGCGCCAGCGGGGGGTTCTCCACAATGGGCACGCCGTGTCGCTGCGCGATTTCGCGGATGCGCCAGGCGATGAGGTTCATACCCTTCGCCACCACCGTCGGAGCTGCCATCTTCTGCGCGTCATACTGCAGGGCGACCGCGTAGTGCGTCGGGTTGGTTACCACCACATCCGCTTTGGGCACTGCCTGCATCATGCGTCGACGGGCAATGGCTTGCTGGCGGGCGCGGATGCGTGATTTCACCTGCGGGTCGCCTTCTGTCTGCTTCATCTCCTGCTTGACCTCCTCTTTGGTCATGCGCAGGCTCTTCTCGTATTCCCATCGCTGGAAGCCGTAGTCCAGCAACGCCAGCACCAGCATCGCCAGCCCCACGCGCCACGCCATCTTGTAGAGCAGTTGCCCCACCAGCATCATCACCATCAGCGGGTCTATCTCGCTGGTGCGCAAGAGCATCGCCGCATCTGCCCTCACCGCCGAGAAGGTGAGCCAGCCAATCAGCAGAACCTTCAGCAGCGTTTTGACGCTGTCCACGAATGCACGGCGGGAGAAGAGGCGGGTGAAGCCAGCTACCGGGTTGAGGCGTGCCCAGTTGGGAGCCAGCGGTTCGGCGGTGAAGGTCACCCCCACCTGCAGCAGGTTTACCACCACCCCCACCACCATCGCCACGCCGATCACGGGCAGAAACGCCCTCGCCGCGTGGCTAAGGCAGCCTGAGGTAAACGAGAGAGCAAGCGCAGGCGAGAACTCGGTGTGGCTGAGGTTGGTCAGCGCGAAGCGGATGGACTCCATCGCTCCCTGTAATGCGCCCTCGCTGACCGCCTTCAGAACCATCACTACCGCCAGAAACACCGTCACCGACGACAGCTCTACCGACCGGGCAACCTGCCCCCGTCGGCGCGCCTCTTGCCGTCGTCGCGGTGTGGCTTGTTCGGTGCGTTCTTCTGCAGGCATAAGTCAACCTGGTGAAAACCTATCCCCCTGACCCCCTTCCCTACAAGGGAAGGGGGCATTCGGCTCCCGGCTCCCCCTCTCCTTGTGGGAGAGGGGTTGGGGGAGAGGTTCCTTCCCCCTCCATTATCGGCAAAGCGGAGAAACCACTTCAGGTTTGCTGAGGGGCCTGCTTCCGCTCTTGACCCTTTTCGATGTGGTACATTGCGGTGGAACGCGCACCACAAGCAATCGGAGAGGAAGGTGGAGCGTTATGTTGAAACGCCTCTTGGGCGTAACCCTGCTGCTGGTGCTGGCGTCCAACTGGTGCGAGGCGCAGCAGTGGGAGTTTCCCGTCTCTGGCAGCGCGGTCTATCCCCTACGCTGGGGCAACGTGGAGGGTAGCGATGACCTCGTGCCCAGTCCACCCGTGCTGGGCTTGCCTATCTGTGCCAAGATGAGCAGCACATGGGGATTGGGTATCCGCTGGAAGGGCACTCCCGGCGCACTGTTGGGCTGGCGTCCCACAAAGGTTGTATTGGAGAGCGCGGTGACGGGC
>CALJAP010000067.1 GCA_938027655.1 uncultured bacterium
GAAATGGCGATAATGGCGTCGCTGGCGCACACGTTCACCCAGTTGCGCCCATCGCGCAGACCGGTGAATATCGCCACGTCGATGTACGGATTGGGTGGGGTTTCACTGGCGTTCATGCCCGGCATGATGCCGATGGTGAGCCCTCCTGCCTCTTTCGCACCGCGCGCAGCGGCTTCCATCACCCCACCGCGTCCGCCGCACAACAGCACTGCGCCATGCTCGGCGATAAGCGAGCCCACCTGCCTCGCCAATTCGTACGTTAGCTCGTCGCACTGAGATGAGCCCATCACCCCAATAATCACCCGATAGGTTCGCTCCACCGGTTTCTCCTCCTTCATGCAGGCTGAATGCATAGCGGGTCGTCGTTGTTGGGATTATTCACGCGCGGAGACACCGGATAAGCCTCCATTTCCGCTTCGGGGTACGCTTGCAGCATAGCGAGTAGTTGCGCCGGCTCCTTCAGGGAGGTATCCAGCCAGAGTGCTTCGTGTTCCGGCATAAGGATAGCGGGCATGCGATTGTGGATGGACGCAACAAGCGCGTTGGGTTGTGTGGTGATAATCGTACAGGTGCGTAGTGGAGAGCCGTCGGGTGACTGCCACTCGTCCCACAGCCCCGCAAAAGCGAATAGCCCGCCATCGCGCCTGCGGATATACACAGGAACACGGCGACCGCCTTCCTTGCGCCATTCGTAAAAGCCGTCGGCAGGTATCAAGCACCGGCGGCGCGTGAGCGAGTACTTGAACGCCGGCTTTTCTGCCAGCGTTTCGGCGCGAGCGTTAATAAGACGATTGCCTATGTCGGGGTCTTTCGCCCAGAAAGGGACCAGCCCCCACTGGCAGGCTTCCAATCTGCGCCCACCATCCTGCATGATTACTGCTACCGGCTGCGATGGGGCAATGTTGTAACGCGCCGAGAACTCGAAGAGCACAAACTGCACCCCGAAACGTTCCGCCACCGCCTGCGTGGGGTGTGTCAGGGTAAAGCGTCCGCACATAGGTACCACCCCTTTTGTATCCTGCTACCATAGATGATACTCTACAGGGAGCATCTAATGAAAGAGGCATATGGTGCACCTTGGGTAGCAAGCCGGGAGGATTGTATGCGTCATCAGCGCTGTACAATCCTCCCTCTTAGCTTCACCTGCGAGGAAGAACAGGGGTGGTTGCAGGCTCTGAAGCGGAGCCGATAGTGTATCGGGCGTTAAGCACGCGGTCGATCTCGCTCAACATCTCGTCGAGATGGACTCGCGTGGTGGTGTCCAGAGGTTTGTTACGCACCGCCAATATCTGCCCTTTCAAACGGCGCAGGTGATAGCGCGCCAGCATTTTCGCATCGTCCGGCACTTCCGAATCGGGATTGACCAGCATATCTGCCAGCGTTCTCAGGTACGTTCTCTGCAGGAGTCGGCGCAGTGCGGGCACGTTGTTGCCGTTGATGATTTCGGCGTTGACCGCGTTGCTCACCTGTTCGAAGAGCGCGGTCATGCTCAGCGTCTCATCCGGCTTGCGTGCCTTGAACTCGTTATTCGCAACCTGACTGAGCGTTTGCTCGCTGAAAAGCCGGCGCAGGGTACGCACCTGAATGCCGGAGATAGTATCTCGCACCGGCGCATCCAGACGCGGACGGCTGGTGAGCATCCCTACATAGTCCGGGAATGGGTTCGGAGCGAGCTTGAGGTAGACCTCCTTCGGGAAGTTGAACGCCTGTGGCGAGAACACATACTGCGTCAGTAATGCTAGTGCGCGTTTCTGGTCGGTAGCGCCGATGGGTACGACCGGCGGCTTCTCGTTCGGGTCGCCGCGATGGTTCTGACGCAGGCGCACGCCCCCAATGTAGCGCGATACCGAGTTTGCCGCGCGGGCGTACATGGAAAGCAGTCCGTTGAAGCTGCGAGTCAGCTCATAGTAGTTCTCGCCGGGCTTGACCGCCTTTGCCGGTAGCTGAGGTATCATCCGGCTCACATCGCGGAAGATGGTCGCCCAGTACTCCAGCGGGTCTTTGCTGAGGTCAAATCGGGTAATGAATGGGTCTACGTTGTCGGCAAACTCGTCGCCCATGTACGCCAGCCCCGGCTGTGTACCACGGCGAGCGATGGATCGCAGCATGGGCAACTCCGCTTCAGGAGTGACTGCCTTACTTGGTTTGTAACCGTACTCGATAGCCCAGTAGTCGTAAACGCCCAGCCCTTGTGGCCAGTACGCCGAGCGTGGCGAGTGCAGCGCGATGATGTTCACCGGCGTGTAGTCCATTACCGACGCGACCATGCCGAGATGGTTTATTCGGTTAACCTCTGCCAGCTCTTTTGTGGAATGCAGTGTGCTGGCGACGAAGTTGTGACGCAGCCCCAAGATATGCCCCATCTCGTGCGCCACCACGTGGCGGATGTACTGCTTGACATATTCGGACTCGGAGATACGGGTGGACTTCGGCGTCTGCATCAGCTTCATCGCCGTTGAACC
The DNA here is from genome assembly GCA_938027655.1 of uncultured bacterium. Classification (GTDB taxonomy): domain Bacteria; phylum Armatimonadota; class HRBIN16; order HRBIN16; family HRBIN16; genus HRBIN16. The sequence goes on from CALJAP010000067.1 coordinate 2,463, forward strand.
GAACCACGCCTGATACGCTGCCTCCTCTGCCATATTGCACAGGAATGGGTTGGCGGGTAGCGGCTCGGGGTCGAACGCGCTCAACGGGTTAATCATCCGCTGGAACTCGGTGCGGGCAAAGCGGGTCATGTTCGCGTCGACGGTGATGCTGGCGTTGAGTATCTGTCCAGTCAGCGGGTTCGCCCGGAACAACGCTACCGCGTATCCCGAAGAGGGTGAGGTAACCCATCGAATGACGTTATACCGCATGTCTGCATGGTCCCAGTCGGCGTCGTCGGGCATCTGCTTGACCACGATGGCATCCTGAATACCGATGCGCTCGAACGCCTTGTTCCACCACAGGATACCCTCGCGCACCGCGTCGCGGTATTCGGTTGGTATGGCGTTATCCAACCAGAAGACGATAGGTTCCTTCGGGGGCGAAAGCGGCGCGTTGGGGTCAGCTTTTTCCAGATGCCAGCGCAGGATATAGCGCGTGGTCTGGTCGTCCTTCTCCTGTGTGAAGTCCTGAAACTCAGTCACAAAGTAGCCCACGCGTGGGTCTGCCAGTCGCGGGCGGTAGCCGTTTTCAGGCAGGAAGAAAAGGTTGTAGTTGACCTGCAGAGGCAGGCTGCGGGCATCGGCGAGCGGTGCTCCGGAGCTCATACCCGGAATGGCGAAAGGCGGTGCACCACTGCCTCCCCCTGCTCGTACCAGATGATAGGCGGTCTGCACCACCAGGTTGTTCGGGAAGTTTTTGATGGCGTTAATCACCGTCTTCTCACGGTCAATGCTGTATGCTCCACCTGCTGCCTGCGCTAGGCGGGTAATCTGCGCAATGTCCGAGCGAAACAGGTCGCTGATGTTGATGAGCAGGCTCTTGCGCTCTTCGCTGCGCGCCTCGATGCGAAATGCTTCCAGATAGGCGTCCGCAAAAGAGCGCTTGACAGCACGGGCAATTGGCTGGTGCTCGTCGGCACGGAAGCGGATGTTCGGCACAACCATTAGAATCTGCTCATCGCGCTGAACAAACTTGAAGAGGATATCGTCAATCGGATTGCCAGCGGCGAGCGAGTAGCCTCCTGTACCGGTGCTTTGCGTCACCTGCAGTAACATTAGCTTGTCCAGCTGGTGCTCGCGAATCTCCATGTAGATAGTCTCTTTACCCGCCTCTTTCTTGCGGTACAGTGTGAACAGTCCTTCGCTTTTCTCGTAGTCTTTGACTACCTCTTCGATACTCTTTCCCTTCTTCTTCGGGGTTTCGGCGGGCTGTGCAGCGGCGACCGCGCCCCCGATTGGGCTACCGCCTGTGCGTTCTGCGCGCAGCTTACCGTTAAAGGTAGGAGCCTGTTCAGAAGGTGCGAACGGGAAGTTCTCTACGTCAAGGTTGATGACGACGATATCGCCTGAGGCGACTTCTACCCATACTTCGCCCTGCATGCTCAGGCTCTTTGTCTTGCCCGTCTCACGATAGGTGTAGCGCAGCTTTGCAGTGTCCACGCCTTTGGTCTTCTCGAACGCGAGCAGCTCGTACTCCGCGGTAGCGGCAGGTGTGCCCTTGTCGGTATCTTCTCCGTACTCGCGTGTCCACTTATCGCCGATGCCTACTGGGCTGGAGGAGAACACTATCTGGGTGGCTTGCATCAGGCGCATCTGCGCTTTGCGTTCGGCTTCGGTCGGCTCGCGCCCGCCCTCCCATTTCACGGAAACCAGCGTGCCATCGGGTTTGGTTACCGTAATCGTGCGCCGTTTGCTCGTTTCTTCTGAGGCGGGCATCTTTTGTCCGTTGACGGTCATCTCCACCTCTTCATCCACCGACTGGCGCGTGATTTCGCCCGAAGGCGACACGTCGAGGATTTCGTCTGTGGAGGTTTGCTTCACGAGGAGGTTTACCTTTTGCCCGCCAAACTCACTGCTGAGATCGGCTTCTAAGCGGTAGGTCATTTTCTGCCCTTTTTGGGCTTTGTACTGCAGAGTAACCTTCTCCTGCGCCGTTGCTGCCATGGCAACCAGTAGCCAGAGCACAACGAGAATTGCCGATGCGAATGTCCGCTTCATCCCTTTTCTCCTTGTGTGCTGTGTGGAGTTACGCTATAGATTATGGCATATTTCGGAGCAAGCGTACTCATGCGCGGGTATGGTATAATACGCTCAGGTGAGCAAAAGATGCCGTTTACTGTCAGCGACTTTCAGGACCTGTTAGAAATCTTACAAAGGCATCCAGAGTGGCGTGCGAGGCTGCTGGAAACCCTGCTGGGAGAAGAGTTCCTTGCCTTACCTCAGCAGGTGCAGCTGCTTATGCAAGCGCAGCAGCGTGTGGAGGAACAACTGGCTGCACTGACCAGTGAGGTTCGTGCACTGGCGGAGACACAGAAGCGGCTTGCGGAGGAGTTTGCCGCCTATCGGGTGCAAACCGACCAAGCCATTCGCGAACTGGCGGAAGCGCAGCGTCGCACGGAGCAGCGCGTGGAGGAACTGGCGGAGGCGCAGCGTCGCACGGAGCAGCGCGTGGAGGAACTGGCGGAGGCACAGCGTCGCACGGAGCAGCGCGTGGAGGAACTAACGGAAGCGCAGAAGCGGCTTGCGGAGGAGTTTGCCGCCTATCGGGTGCAAACCGACCAAGCCATTCGTGAACTGGCGGAGGCACAGCGTCGCACGGAGCAGGAGTTTGCCGCATACCGAGCGCAAACCGATGCCCGTTTTGCGGAACTTTCACAAGCAGTGCGTGAACTGGCGGAGTCACACAAGAGGCTAACGGAAGAATTCATTGCCTATCGGTCTAGCACCGACCGTCGCCTCGATGAGCTCAGCAAAGAGCTCAAGAATCTCGCTGCGCGAGTGGGTATGAGCCTCGAAGAGGAAGCAGAAGATATGGTGTGGTGGGTGCTGAAGCAGAAGGGCTACCGTTTTGCGGCTGGATACCGATCGGCACGCTTTGACGGGGAAGTAGATGTTGTACTGATTGGTGAGACCCCTGAAGGCGAAAGCATCTCAGTGGTGATTGAAAGCAAAACCCGTCTGGGCAGAGGTGATGTTTCCGCCTGGGTACAAAGGGTTCAATCTGACAGTTTTCGTCTTGGGCTGCAGGCGGCAGGTTTTAGCCCTCCGTATCTGCCTTATCTGTTTGCCATGCGCCCAGACCCCGCAGCGGTAGAAGCCGCTAAAGAATCTGGAATCGGGCTGGTGAACACCCGAGGCGAAGTGGTGGAAGGTACACTCGTTATCCGCTAGCTAACTCTGCGTCCACCTTCTCCACCTGAATATAGCATGTGTGGAACGTCGAACCGCCTCCCATATCCGCCAGTCGGTCGGAGGTTAAGGCGTTCACGTTGCGCCCGCCGGGGCTATCTCGATGCCACCACAACGAAGGCGTCCACGTAGTGCCGGGTCTCACATGCTCTGCGCTAACCATTGCCCGCAGTAGCACCTCTCCTCGTGTGTTGTAGGCGCGTACCCAGTCGCCTTGTCGGATGCCCCGTACCTCTGCGTCCTGCGGGTGCATCCAGAGACGCGGTTCTCGCTCGCCCTTTTGCATCCGCTCCAGGTTGGCAAACGAGGTGTTCAGGAAATGGTGGGCAGCGGGTGACATCAGCTTCAAGGGATAGTTCTGCCGGTCAGCGTCGGGCTCTTCGGCTGAGGTGTAAGCAGGCAAGGGGTCGTAGCCGTCTTGCTGTGCCCGCTCCGAGTAGAGCTCTATCTTGCCCGAAGGTGTGCGGAAATGTGGTTCGCCATGTAGATAGGGGGTGAAGGGGTCGGACGGTGTTTTCAGCTTGGCGAAACCGTGCTCCAGTAAGTATTCATAAGTTATCCCCTGCAGATAGGGGTGGTCGCTGTCCAGAGCCTGCCGAATAATGTCTTCAGCGGTGTCGCGAAAACACCCTTCTTCGAAGCCCATTCGTCGCGCCAGCTCGGAGAGCACATCCCAGTTTGGACGGCTCTCGCCCAGCGGCGGGATCGCCGGTTGGTTCAACTGCACGTACAGATGCCCGTATGACGTATGCAGGTCCAGATGCTCCATCTGCGTGGTAGCAGGAAGCACGATGTCCGCCAAGCGGGCGGTGTCCGTCCAGAGCTGTTCGTGCACCACCGTAAAAAGGTCGTCCCGCAACATGCCCTGTATCACGCGGTTGCTGTTGGGTGCGACGGCAGCAGGGTTGGAGTTATACACGTACAGCGACATGATGGGCGGGTCATCCAGCGTCAGCAGCGCCTCACCCAGCCGGTTCATGTTCACGCTGCGCGGGTTGCCTCTAAGCAAATCGGGGCGTTTTACCGCTTTCATATTCAGGGGAAAGTGCGCGCTGGTGGAGAGGAGCAATCCACCCCCCAGTTCGCGCCATGCGCCTATCACAGCAGGCAGGCAAGTAATGGTGCGTACCGTCATACCGCCATTGGTGTTGCGGGCAATGCCGTAGCCCAGGCGGATGGCGGACGGGCGTTGCGTGGCGTAGGTGATGGCGAGGCGTTCGATATCCCTTGCGGAAATGCCCGTTATCTGAGCCACCCTGTCGGGAGTGTATTCGCTCAGCACCCGTTCGCGAAGCGCTTCCCAGCCAACGGTGTGGTAGTGCAGAAACTGCTCATCATACAACCCTTCACGAAAGATAACGTGCATCATGCCCAGCGCGAGCGCGCTGTCCGTTCCGTGTTCGAGGTGAACGTGCCAGTCGGCGCATTCGGCGGTACGGGTACGGAAGGGGTCTATCACGATGAGCGTTGCTCCCCGCTTCTGGGCGTCACGCAGAATCGCCATCTGGTGCGTGCAGGTGCTGGCAGGGTTCATCCCCCACACGATGATAGTTCTGGCATATACCAGCCCTTCGGGGTCAATCCCCCCCGACCAGCCCATGGTGTAGCCGTAGCCGGCCTCGGCAGCAGAGGAACAGATTGTGCGCAGCAGGCGGCTTGCACCTAACCGATTCCATAGTCGCCCATCGCAGGCAGACATGTTCACCGCGCCCATTGTGCCCGCGTAGGAGTAAGGCAGAATAGCTTCCGCGCCGTACTTATCGATAAGTTGCTTCCATCGCGCGACGATAGTGTCCAGTGCTTCCTCCCACGAGATGCGCTCAAACTTGCCTTCGCCTTTCGCCCCCACGCGCTTAAACGGATACAGCACGCGGTCAGGACTATATACGCGCTCTTCATAGTGAGCCACTTTGCAGCAGAGGTAGCCGCGTGTGATTGGGTGATGCGGGTTGCCGCGTACGCCCAGCAGCTGGCCATCCCGCACCACGGCGAGCATGGCGCAGGTGTCCGGACAGTCATGCGGACAAACAGTCTTCACCTCGCGAGTATCGGGCATGGTCTCTGATTCTCCGGGTAATTTAGTAACGCTAGTATAGCGCATCTCATCCGATGAGTGCAAATCAACAGGATGCGCAAAGGCTTTCGAACCAAGAGTACTGCCGACCACCAGCGCATACAGGGGCAGCATCTCCGCACCGAAAATGTGGAGACGGGGTGAACACCATGAACAAGAACGTATCGGCTCCGCTAGCGATTGCCATCATCGTGGTGGTGCTGCTCGTGGTCGGCTTCTTCCTCTACCGGGGGATGACCGGCGGAGTGCAGGGCAACGGTCGCGAAGGTGACGTGCAAGCGGCTCCGC
>CALJAP010000068.1 GCA_938027655.1 uncultured bacterium
TCGGGCTGGTGCAAAACCAGTACCCCTCACCGACCTACTGGTGGGGATTGCTGGGACTGGCGATTAAAGGTGGCGTGTGGATTGGCATCACCGGCACGCTTCTGGCGATAGCCACCAGCGACCGCTACCGTCCGGGGGAACTGCTGGCGGTGATCGTCGGCATGTTCATACTGGGCGCGATAGGCGTGCAGCTGCTCAATCGCCCGCACCATCCGCCGGAGCAGCTGCCCCCCATCTACTTCTCAGCGCGAAACGACCCCAAGCCGCGCGTGGAGTGGTGGGGCGGACTGTGGTTCGCGCTCATCGGCTTGATGGTGTACGCCGGCGCGTTCAAGAAGCACCGGCAGGCAGTAGCAATGGCGCTATGGGGCATCGTGGCGGGAGCAGTCGGCTTCAGCTTCGGTGAGGTGCTGCAGGCGTGGGGAATGCACCAGAAACCCTTTGGCGAGACGGTTCAACGCTGGACCGACTGGTGGAAGGTGATGGAGATGACATTCGGCTTCGTCGCAGGCGCAGGGCTGGGCATCGGCTGGAAGCTCACCGGGCTATCGGCTACTCCGCCCCCTGAACCTAACACCTGGCACCGCCGCTGGGATGACCTCACCATTCTGCTCTGGCTGGTACCGGTGCTGGCAGTGGAACTGGGCGTCGGCTGGGCGGAAGGATGGGCAAAACTGCCCGCGATATGGATGCTGATTGGACTGCTGGGCAGTCTGGCAGGTAGCGGCTGGGCGCCGTTCGGTACCGGTGTAGCGGTCACGCTGGTCTCCGCAAGCAATACGGTGCTTTATCTGGTGGACGAGCGCAAACTGCTCCCCTTCGGCTGGGGATTTGCCGGGCTGGTCTCCCTGCTGTTCATCACCGCTATTCTCACCACGCTCTGGCATCGGCGGGAGGTGTCTGCGCGCACCTGGTGGCTGTGGACGATATGGGTACAGACCGGGCTGACGTGGGCGAAGTTCCTGCCGGAGGTGCTCCTGAAACCCGATGAGCGCAACTGGTTCGTGCGCTGGGGAGCAGGAGGCGCGGTGGAGGTGAGCTTTGTGGTGCTGGCGGTGATACTGACCCTGCTGGCTCCGCGATACGAAAGCAAGTAGACCGCTGGAGGGCGAACCTCTGGGTGAGCCGAACATCGTGTCACAACGGCTCGGCAGGAGATTCGCCCTCCAGTGGCGTTACGTTGTCGCGGGTTTCTCGTCCTGCGAGGTTCCTTCCTCCTTCAGCGTACAGATACCCAGCACCTTGTACAATCCGCAATATCCCACAATGCCCGTCACCAGCAGTATCAGCGCGATGATGCCGAGCACCCATGCCGCCGCCGCTTTCACCGTGCCCAGCGCAATGAGCACAGCGAGAACGACCGCAATCACTACCCGAATCACCCGGTCCACGACGCCCACGTTCTTTTTCATAAGGGAACACCTCCTGTCAGCAGGGATTTCCTCCCTTTATATATACGGTGTGCCTCTATACCGGTGTGCCCACTTCCAGCTCTTCGGGGTTCAGCGCGCCCTTGCCGAAGATGATGGGGAAGGTTCCGCCGTCGCTCAGGCGGCGGGTGCGTCCGTCCATATAGCACACGCTGAATGCCCGTCGCGGGATGTCGATGGCGTTGACGCCGGAACCGTGCAGCAGCCAGTTATGCAGCAGGATGGCTTCGCCTGCCTCCGCCTCCAGATAGACCACTTTCTCCTCGGGGCAGTACATCGCTTCCTGCTCCGGGGTTATCGTATGTCCCCACTCGCTGAGCAAACCCAGCCGATGCGTGCCCGGAACCACACGCACGCAGCCGTTTTGCTTAGTAGCCGGGTCGAGTGCGGTCCAGATGGTTACGACCGGGTCACGGTCCAACCCCCACTGCAGCCCCGCATCCTGGTGCCAGGGAAGTATCGTTCCCTTCTGGGCAGGCTTGTTCATGAACATAGCGCGATAACAGGCGATGGGCGCGTGTGCACCGTAAACGGTTGCGCAAATCTCGCGGAAGATAGGCTTTTGCATGTAGCGCAGGAACACGGGGTCGTATTCCAGATTCTGAATCTTGCGGTAGGCGAGTGTAGGTCCCTTAAAACCCAGCGTCTGTGCAGGCAGGTCCTCGTAACGTCCCGTTTCGCCATCCAGCTGCATCAGCAGGCGGTCGTAGTTGATGTTCGCCTTGCCTAGCATAATGTCGTCGATGCGCTGGCGCATCTGCTCCAGCTCCTGCTCGCTCATTACCTTGCCCAGGCGCAGGTAGCCGTTTTTAAAGTACTCGCACCATTGCTCGTCGGTGATGAAGGCGGTGAACATGCTAAACCCCTCCTGTCCGGTGTGTTTACTGATGCTAGATTATACATTCGCCAGCCTCCGCTGTCAATCTGTCGCTGGAACCCTGTTCAGGACAGGATGCGCCGGCTGTTCGGGTTGTAGCGATTACACCCTCACCGGTTGCACCAGCCGTCCATCCCGCAGAGAGTACACCCGGTCGGCGTCGGCGATCATCTCAGGGTCGTGGGTGACCACCACCACCGCGCCCTTTTGGCGATAGTCCGCCAGCAGTCGGATGACCGCGTGTCCGTTGATATGGTCTAGGGAAGCGGTGGGTTCATCGGCGAAGATAATCTGCGGCTGGTGTACCATCGCCCGCACCACGCATACCCGCTGCCTCTCACCGCCCGATAACTTGTGCGGATAGCGGTTGGCGAGATGCAACAACCCCAGTTGTTCGAACAGTTCCAGCGCACGCCCGTATGCCTCGCGGTCACCCGGCACGGCAACCAGCACATTCTCCAGCGCGGTGAGGTAGGGCAAGAGGTAGGGTTGCTGGAACACGAAACCGAACTCGCGCCGGCGCAATCGCATCCGCTCGCGTTCGCTCAGCAGGTGAATCACCCGGTTGCGGTAGCGCACCTCGCCGCCAGTAGGCAGCTTCAGCCCGCTCATCAGATACAGCAGACTGCTCTTACCCGACCCTGACGGCCCCATGATGCCGATGAACTCGCCCTGTTTGACCTCTACCGACACGCGGTCCACCGCCAGCACCACCCGATCCGCTTCGCGATATGCCAATGTCACTTCGTCGGTGAACAGCATCGCTCTATACCTTCCTCTCGATGACCAGCACGGGGTCCATTGCCAGCAGGCGCGGTCCCACCGACATCGCTGCGAACGCCAGCACCGCTATCGGCACGGGAATGGTGTATTTGTATGCCTGCCAGTCCATCGGCTGCAACAGCATCCCGCGCGGTTCGAAGACCCACCAGTACAGCCCCCACAGGATGCCCATGCTCAGCAGCACGCCCGTCGCCCAGCCAAGAGCCACCAGCAACGCCGTCTCGCGCACCACCCGCCACAGCAACATCCCGCGCGTGTAGCCCATCGCAGCAAGCAAGGCGAACTCCGGCAGTCGCTGCATGAAGAAGATATTCGAGAGCATGCCCATCATGATGGCAATGACCAGCACCACGATGGCGATGACGATATTCATAATCAGATACAGGTTCCTCAGCGAGGAGCGCAGCTCCCGAACCAGCTGCCCGAACGTGAACAGGCGTACCTGCCGTGTGTCCAACGACTTACTCAGCCGCCTGTCCAGCTCCGGTTGCTGTTGGGGAGTGGGCGCCGCCACCACAATCTCCTCCAGAGGCGGGAAATAGTTCTTCTGCACGAACTCTTTGGAGGTGACCGCGAACCAGTTCTCGCCGTCCAGCAGTCCTACCAGCTTCACCGGCACAGGAGCGAAGCTATCTTCGATGTCGGGGGCAAGCACCACATCGCCGATTTTCAGATTGCGGTTGCGTGCAATGCCCACCGACAGCGCACAGGCGGCTTCTCCCTCGCGTGGGAGCCTGCCCTCCACTACCCTCATGCGCGTCAGGCGCAGCATCTTCGGCATTTCCTCCTGCGTTAAGCCGAACAGCACGAACGGAAACTTGCCGAAGATGGTGTGGATGGTGGTGAAACACACGCTGATGCGATAAATCTGCTTCGCCAGTGGCTCGGCACGGATGGTCATCTCCGCGCGAGGGTCTACCCGGTTGCCGTTACGAGGTACCGCCACCAGAAAATAGCGGTTGTAGCCGTATACGGTCAGCACGGTGAGGTCGATGCTGCGGATAATGGTCACCACCGTGCCAATCAGCACCACCGACAGCACAATAACCAGAGCTACCGGCGCGGTGCGCGACAGGTTGCGCCGAAAAAAGAGCCACGCCGAAAGCGGGTTGGTGGCTGCGGAAATCGGTGGGATAGCTTCCCTCTTTTCTACCGTCTGCATATCTCCAGTATACTTGAGCTGAGGGGAGCAAAATCAAGAGAGGCTACCAGTCGCTCTTGCGGTACTCGTTCCACACCTGCCGATACTGCTCGATAGTCTGCCGGGCGATGCGCTTCCAGTTGTAAAGCGTGTTGACGCGCCGGTACGCCTCCTTCACCATCTGTTGTGCCCGTTCGGGGTTTTGCAGCACTTCCAGAATGCCCCACGCGAGGCTATCGGAGTTGTTGAGCCAGGTAACGATGCCCGTCACGTTGTGCTCCACCACCTCTTTCAAGCCCCCTGCATCGGAGACCACGACGGGAATTCGCGCCGCCATCGCTTCCAGCGCAACGATGCCAAACGGCTCGTACAGGCTGGGGAACACCGCCACGTCGGCAATGCGGTAGATACGCAACAGCACATCGTCGGGCACGAAGCCGGTGAAGTAGACGTGCGGAGCAACGCCCAGCCAGTTTGCCAGCTGCACCAGATGGTCGCGATACCCCCCGCCCACAATCAACAGCTTCACTTTCGGATACACCACACGCACCTTGGGCAACGCTTCCAGCAGAACATGCGCTCCCTTCTCGCGCACCATCCTGCCCACGAAGAAGAGTATCTTTTCATCGGGGGCGGCGTAGTTGCTGCGAAACGCCTGACGCTCTGTTTCGTCAAACTTAAACTCGAACTTGGTGGCGTCCACCCCGTTGGGGATGACCGCAATCTTGTCCGACGGCGTTTGCAGGGCGAACTCCACCTCGCCCTTCATATACCACGAACAGCAGATGACCCGCCACGCTTCGTAGCTGAGCTGCCACTCAACGCTGGCGATGTAACGCTGCAGGTCGTTATGCAAGCCGTTGTTGCGTCCGTACTCGGTGGCGTGGATAGTGGCGATGAGGGGCAGGCGGTAGGCGTGCTTGAGGTGCGCCCCGCTGTAATGCGCCAGCCAGTCATGTGCGTGCAGCAGCACGCCATCGGCGAATGCCCGCGACTTGAAGGGCTTGCCCTCCTGTTGCCAGCTGTTCAGCAGCTCCTCTGCTTTCGCCTGCATGGAGCGATTGAGCAGTTGCACCCAGTGCACGAAGTCGTTGGCGTGTTCGGTGACCGCCACACGGTGCACGTGCAGGAGGTCATGTTGCCGTTCGTAGGCAGGCGCGCCGGGGAACTCGGCGGTAATCACATGTACTTCGACGCCCTCCTCCGCCAGCGCATGCCCCAACTCGTAGGTGTGGCGGGCAATGCCTCCTACTATCTTCGGAGGGTACTCCCACGAGAGCATGATGAGTCGCATCCGATATCGTTTAACCTCCTGTTGGATAACCGATATTTTGTCAACAATGGTCTTTACTCCTGTCATTCTGAGCGTGAGCGAAGAACCTCGTTCCACCGCTACCCTGAGATACTTCGCTGACGCTCAGCACGACAAAATAGGCTGATTGTCAAATGTTATTCCTGCTGGAGGGCGAACCTCTCGGTGAACCGAAACGTCATGCACGGCTCGGCAGGAGCCTCGCCCTCCAGAAAGGTCAAAACTTTCCATTCCTGACCTCATAGTGCGTGGGCTTGTTCAAGGTAGGAAGCCCTTGCATCACCCAGTGCGCCACCCACTGTATCACCGTATCCACAGCCACCATCGGATAGCCGAACAGACGATGCGCTTTGCCCGCGTTGCTGAGAAGAGCCGTTTCCGCCTCTACGCCCTCAAAACAAGGCTCCTTGCCCATCAGCTCGCCCAGCCGATGTGCCAGATAGCGAATGGAGAGCGTTTCGGGACCGGTAGCGTTGAGTACCAGCGGCGGCGACTGCGCCAGAGGCAAACACCGCAGCGCCCACGCACAGGCATCGCCCTGCCATACCACGTTCACACAGCCCATCGCCAGCGGAACCGGCTCGCCCATCCACACCTTCTGCGCCACATCCAGAATGATGCCATAGCGCAGTTCCACCGCGTAATTCAGGCGGTAGATGACCACAGGTGTCGCGTAGCGTGCAGAGAAATGTTCAAAAACGCGCTCCCTGCCCAGCGCAGATTGCGCGTATTCCCCGACGGGCGCGGGAGGGGTCTCTTCGGTTGCCCCGCCGCTCGTCACCGGAACCAGAGGATACACGTTGCCGGTGGAGAACACCACGAGTCGCGACTGGCGAAATCGGCTTGCAACGTAGGCAGGGGCGATGGTGTTCATTGCCCAGGTGAGCGGTTCCGCGCCGGTGGTGCCGAACTTCATCCCCGCCATGAACACCACGTTGGGGGCATCGGGCAGGTTCTTCACCGCATCTGCGTCCAGCAGGTCGCAGGCAACGGTCTGCACTCCCACCTGTTCCAGTCGCTCACGTACCTCCGGTTGCGAAAAGCGGGCAACACCGATTACCTTCGCGGCATTGCCCGCCTCGTCCATCGCGCGACGCGCCATCCGCGCCAGCGAGGGTCCCATCTTCCCCGCCACACCCAGCACCAGCAGGTCACCCCGCAGCTCCCGAAAGAGCTGCACCACCTCCGGCGTGGGACGCGATAAGCGTTCTTCCAGCTCCTCTACACCCGTTATAGGCGGTTGCGAAATCGGCTGTTGAGCCATCCGGTTTTGCCTGCTCGGTCAAGTTGCCACTTGATTCGCGCTGCAATTGCCCTTATCCTGCAGTCCGTTCACGACCTCGCCTCAATCAGCTCCCACTCCGCCTCGGTGAGGCTGGTTTTGCCCTGCGGAGAGACCTGCACCGCCACGCGCTCCAGCTGGACCAGCACGTTGTCGCCCAGCGAGAGGTACTGCCGCAGCTCCGGTCGCCGGCGCAACAGGGCGAAATGCGCCTCGCTGAAAGCCTGAATCGCAATCACCTGCTGACCGCTCCGGTAACGGCTATCCACCCACTGCGCCCCCTGCTGATAGAAGGTACGCCTGCCGAGATTGCGCACCACCTGCTGAGCGCGCACGGCGACCTCCGGTGCCATGTCGGCTAAGCCCAGGCTCTCCTGGCTCTGCCGAGCCTGCCCTGCAGGGGGACCTGCAAACGCACCGAGAAAGCCCTGCCGTTGCAGAGTTTGCGCTCGCGTGCTGGCTCCCACGGCGGCTGCACCAGAGGGTGTTCGGGTCATGCCGTACACCGAATCCTGAGCACGCAAGCGCATCCTGCGGTCGTGCGCCTGCGCCATTATCATGTCCTCGTCTATCAGGAAGGAGGTGAACTCGGTGACCACGCCGTACTCCTTCGCGAGGCGGACTATCTCATCGATGACCTCCTGGTTGTGGCGCAAACGCACCTCGTCGATGAGATAGCCGATTTTGCGCACCGCCCACAGGCGCGGGATGAAGTCCATGCTCTCGGCGCGTTCGGGGAAGTCCACCACATGCCGGATGCGCTCCTGCTGCTGGCGAGACATCGCTTCCAGCACCACCGCGCCGCGCCCGCTGCCCTTATAGCGACCGGTGACCACAATCTGGTCGCCTGCGAACAGGTCGGGAATGTCGCGCGGGTAGACGTCGTACGCCTCCACGCCCTCGCAGAGCAGCTTCAGGTCCGCCAGAATGGGCACGTTGATGGCGTTGTAGAAGGCGGAGACGCGCGCTTCGATGTTCTCTTCGGGGCGCACATAACTGGAGATGCCCCTATTTTGCTGGCACAGCCTGTCCAGCAGGAGCACGTTGACATCATAGCCCACACCGAACGAGAAGATACGGATGCGACGCCCGGGGTTCGCTTCGTTGACCACGTTCAGGATGCGGTTCGGGTCGGTCTCGCCAACGGTAGGTAAGCCGTCGGTGAGGAACACCACCGCTTGCAGGGCACTCGTCCCCTCTTTGGGGAACAGGTGCAACGCCTCTTTGAGCGCATCGGCGATGTTGGTGCCACCCTGCGCGGTCAACGCCTCTACCTCTCGCACCGCCTTCTCAACGTTCTCGCGCGTCACAGCCACCAGTCCGTCGAACAGCTTGTGCGGTTGCTCGTTGAACAGGATGACGTTGAAGCGGTCTTCGGGTTGCAGATTGCGCACGCAGTACGCTAGTGCCTCTTTCGCCTGCTCCATTTTTTCGCCCGCCATACTGCCCGTGCGGTCAAACACGAACACTATCTGCTTGGGCAGTTTGGGTGGTTTCTGCCCGCCGTTGGGCGCGAGCAACATCACGAAGTATCCGTCTCCCCCGGCGCGGTAGGTGAGCACGCGCAGGTCATACTTCTCGGCGGAGGTGCTGTAGTATATCTGCAGGTCGCGTTCGGGAAGGATGCTCTCCGCGCTCCACTCGATGGAGGCGCGATTGGCGCCTTCACGCTTCACCACCGCTTCCGGGTGGGAGGCACAGTACACGTTGGTCAGCGGTGCGCCGGTGGCCAGTTCCACCCGCACGCGCAGGTAGCCCAGCGGTTTGGAGACCGCTCGCGTCGCCCGCAGGGGTAGCAGGTAGCGGTTCACCTCGCCCTCGCGCCGCAGGGTTTCGGTGTAACGCAGCTGGATACGTCGTTCGCTCTTGGGCGGGATGGGAAACACACGGGCGCGAAGCAGGTTGCGCTCGGCGAACTCGAGCAGGGCAGGGTCGCGCCGTCGGCGCACGATGTTCTCGTAGATACGCCGTGCCTCCTCTTTAGGCAGCAGACGCGCCTCCACCGCCCGGTCGCCGACGGTGAGCGTGAACCGGGTGACCGCCGCGCCCTCCGGCACAGGGAACCAGTATTCCCCTTCTTGCGGCACTTCGGTCGTGTTCACGAAGGTCTGGTCGATGGTGGTCTCCGCCACACCGTCGCGGATGGAGACGTTTACCAGATGTTGCTTCACCTGAAATGGCTGCCCCCGTCCCTCGTCCGGCGAGATGAGCACCCCTTGCGCTATCGCAGCCGAGGCGAAGCACACCAGCAAAACGCCGACAATCACGGGAGTGCGCATGGTTTTTCCTCCTTTGCGAAGGTACTGCGCTTGTTAGACGATGCAACCGGGGGAAGGGTTATGGGGAAGATGGAGGCTTATCGGGGGAGGGGTTGAATGACCTATCCCCCTAACCCCCTTCCCTACGAGGGAAGGGGGAGCATCCCCCCTCTCCTTGCCGGAGAGGGGAGGGGGGTGAGGTTCAAACGGGAGGGCGAGGCTCTTGCCGAGCCGGTTAGTGACCGGCAAGCAGGGGGACAATACCCTCCTCGACCCGCCCGTACCATCCGTCTATCTCCTCTTGCAGGGCGAGAGTGCAGGCAAGGGCGGTGACGATACGGCAGCCGGTTGTTCACGCTTCACCTCCGCCGCCAGGTGCGACTCCTCCGCCAGCGAGGAGAGCCCGGGCAGGCGGCTTGCTTCCAGTTCGCTCATGTCCAGCGTGTTGGTCAGGTAGAAGGGGATGCGCTCGCCATCTGCCAGGTGGTAGCCCATCTCCTCGAGGAAGAAAGCCATCTTCAGGTGACCGACCGCGTAGGGCGCCATCATCAGCTCGAAGGCGAAGAAGTAGCGCAGGATATGACTGCGAATCAGCTCGCGCTGTCCGCCCGCGCCGTATTTGTGGGTGAACTCGTGGAGAGCGGTTTGCGCCGCGCGCACCACGAAGGTCATTGTGCCTGCCGCCGGGTCGAGCAGGGTCACTTCGGGCGACGCCAGTCCATCGCTTAGCCCGAACTTCTCCTTCAGCAGCTCGTGCAGGCAGCGCACGATGTACCCCACCACGGGGTCCGGTGTGTAGTACACTCCGCGTCGCTCGCGCTCGTCGGGGTCGTAGTGGGCAAGGAAGGTCTCGTAGAAATGCACGATGGGGTCACTGCCCCTGCGCTCGCGGTAGTAACGTTCTAACATGCCGTTCACATCTGCCACCGCCAGCACCTCGGCGATGTCGTCCACAATCCATGCCATCTCGGCAGGCAGGTCTTCGAGAGAGATGAAGCGGAACAGGTCGCGCAGGACGCCGATGGTGCGCGGGATGTAGTCGAAGGCGGCGCGTCGGGTGAAGCCGTCCGTAGCGCGGGTGCGCGCGGCGAATAAGCCATAGGTGACGGTTTGCGCATACAGGTCGGCGAATTCCTCAGCCGACAGTCCGCCGATGAGGTATTTACGGAACGCCTCGTAGAAGCCCAGCAGGTGCCCTTTGCCGCCTTGCTGCTCGATAGCCAGCTGCTGTTGTACCATCTTGCGCAGGAAGCGGGTGCGCTTTGCCAGTTCCACCGCCAGCACCTCGGCGGTAAGCGGTTGGGGCAGGGAGAAGGCAAAGAACTGTTCGAGCAGGTTCGCTACCCCGTGCACGTCCTCCAGAGGCGGTTTCGTGCGCAGCTGCGTGAGCACAAAAGGTCGCGCCAGCTGAGCGGTTGCGACGCACTGTCCATCCCGATAGAGTCGGAACTCCAGAAAGCTGGTCAGGATGAAATTGGGAAAGGTGGAAAGGTAGCGTTGAATCTGCTCCGTCTCCTCTTGGCGGTGCAGGTCGGCGGTTGGCATTTTGGCTTCGAGGTAGCCCACAATGTGCTGGTTGCCGTCCCACACCCGGAAGTCGGGATTGCCCGCTTCGATAGGGCGCGGTTGTATGGTGACGTGTACATGCGCATATCTCCTTGTCCGCGCGAACTGCTCCAGCAGCTCCTTCAGCGCAGGGTAGAAGCTCTCCTCACGCGCGTCGCCCTGTTGCGCCTCTTCGGTGAGCCGTTTGAGGTAGTGTTCGAATATATCGCTGAACGCCATTTCTGCCTTCCAGCACAACCGTGTGTCCCTGCACACGCTGACGGTAGTTTAGCACAGAAGCGGGGAAGATTCAACCCAGAGGAGTGTGGACGATGCGTAGTCGTACTTCACCTCTCGTCATTCTTTGGACATGAGTATCCTGAGCGAAAAGACGCTCTAATCCCTTTTGTCATGCTGAGCGTTAGCGAAGCATCTCTTTGTACCGCTAGTCATGTGTGGTAAACTATTACTACATGTCGTCGGTAGGGACAGGAGCAGTGAACAATCGTCAACAAGTTATCACCGTAACAGGTAATATCCCGCCCGACCGGCTGGGCGTCGTCTTGCCGCATGAGCATGTGCTGGTGGACTTTATCGGCGCGGACAGGGTGAGTAAGTCGCGGTACGACCCCGAAGAGGTGTATCGCGTTGCCCTCCCCTATCTGAAGTCGTTGAGGCAGGCGGGGTGTCGCACGCTGGTGGAGTGTACCCCTGCCTATCTGGGGCGCGACCCGCAACTGCTACAACGCCTCAGCAAAGCGAGTGGGCTGTACATCCTGACCAACACGGGCTGGTACGGCGCGGCGAACGATAAATACCTGCCTGCAACAGTCCATTCCCTCTCCGCCGAGCAAATCGCCAGCGAATGGATTACGGAAGTGCAGAAGGGCATCGAGGGCACAGGTATCCGACCCGGTTTCATCAAAATCGGTGTGGACCCCGAGCCGTCGGAGGTAGACATGCGCCTGCTGGAAGCGGCGGCACTCACCCACCGCAAAACGGGGTTAACCATCGCCTCGCATACGGGACCCGGCTCTGCTGCGCGCAAGCAGATAGAACGCCTGGAGCAGATAGGAGTACACCCCTCCGCCTTCATCTGGGTTCACGCGCAGGTGGAGAACGACAAATCTCTGCATGTGTGGGCAGCGGAGCGCGGCGCGTGGGTAGAGCTTGACGGTGTATCCCCCGAAACGATAGACCAGCATGTGGAGTTCATCCTGCACCTGCGCCAGAAGGGTTTGCTGAACCGGGTGCTGGTATCGCACGATGCGGGCTGGTATCACGTGGGCGAGCCAGGCGGAGGTGTGTTTCGCGAGTATACCACCCTGTTCACGCACCTGATACCCGCCCTGCGCAAAGCGGGCTTCTCGGACGGAGAGATAGAGCAGCTGATCGCAAAGAACCCGCAGAGAGCGTTTGCAGTGGGATAAGAACGCGGCTGGCTGGGGAGCAAAGGCAATCTCTACCCCTTGAGCCCGGTCAGCACGACGCCTCGAATGATATGCCGCTGGAAGAGCAGAAACATCACCAGCACGGGCAGGGTCGCCAGCACCGCCGTCGCCATCACCAGACCATACTGCATACTGTATCGTCCTAAAAAGATGGTTAGCCCAACGGGCAGAGTGCGCATCTCTATCTCGTTGGTGGCAATCAAGGGGAGCATAAAGTCGTTCCACCCGCCCAGAAAAGAGAAAATCGCCAGCGTCGCCAGAGCGGGTTTACTGAGGGGTAAAATAATGCGCCAGTAGATGCCTGCCCTGCCACAGCCGTCAATTAACGCCGCTTCCTCCATCTCGCGCGGGATGGTGAGGAAGAACTGCCTCAGCAGGAACACGCCGAACGCCCCGGCCAGCCCGGGCACAATCAGCGCGTAGTAGGTGTTGAACCAGTGCAGCTTCTGCAGGATGAGAAAGACGGGGATAATGGTCACCTGCCCGGGGATGATGAGTGTGGAGAGCACGAGGAAGAAGAGCACGTTCCTGCCCGGAAACTCCAGTCGTGAGAAGGCGTACGCCGCCATGGAGCTGAGCAGCAGGTAGGCGAGCGTGCCCGTGCCCGCCACGAACAGGCTGTTCCAGAACCAGCGCATCACCGGAGCCTCCTCCGCCCGCTTGAACAGCTCCTGAAAGTTCTGCAGGGTCGGCTCCTGCGGTACCCAGTGTGGAACCGGCTGGAAAATCTCATGTTCGGGCAGGATGGACATCACCAGCATCCACGCCACCGGCATCAGGAAAACGACAGCGGTTATCGTCATCAGCAGGTAAAGCAGAAGCCGGGCGAACGAAAAGCGCATCGGCTATTCCTCCCCCCTCGCCGAAAGTAGTCGGAACTGCAACAGCGTGAAACCCAGTACGATGACGAACATCACGTACGCCACCGCACAGGCATAGCCCATGCGGTACAGGCTGAAGCCCGTCTGGTACATGTACAGCACCACCGTGAGCGTGCTATAGTGCGGACCGCCGCCTGTGAGAATGTAGCTTTGCCCAAAAACCTGCGACGAGCCGATAAGCGACATCACCAGGCAGAACAGCAGGGAGGGCTTCAGCAGGGGCAGGGTAATGTGCCGGAATCGCCCCCAGGTGCTTGCTCCGTCGATGCGTGCCGCCTCATAATACTCTTCGGGGATACCGCGCAAGCCCGCCAGATAGATGAGCATACTGCCTCCTGCACCCCACCAGATGCTCATGAGGGCAAGCGAAGGCATGGCAGATTGCGGACTGTTGAGCCAGGGGATGGGCTGGAAATCGCCGGGCAGGTGCAGCAACTGCCACAGCACCTTCAGGTAGTGGTTGAGCAATCCGAACTCGGTGCTGTACATCCACCGCCAGATAATCGCCACCACTGCCACCGACAGGACAACGGGCAGGTAGAAGATGGCTTTGTACACGTTCTCGCCGCGGATACGCGCGTTGAGCCCCAGCGCAAGCAGTAACGAGACCACATTGCCCGGAATCACCGTCAACAGGGCAAAGTAGCCTGTGTTGAGCAGGGCGATTCCGAACAGGTCGTCGCGGAGCAAGGCGCGATAGTTGGCGAAGCCCACAAACGGTTTCTGCTCGCCCAGTACGTGCCAGTTGTGCAGGCTGATGAAGAAGCCCCATACCACCGGCACCAGCACGAACGCCACAAAAAGCACCAGATAGGGCGCGATGAACAGGTAGCCTACCAGCGCCTCGTGTCGTCTCTGTGCGGGAAGAGCCATCCTTTTCATGGTCTGTCAAGCACCTGCTGGATTCGCCGTGCCGCCTCGTTCAGTGCATCCTGCGGCGTTTTGATGCCCAGCAGAGCGGCTTCGATGGCGGCGTCGTAGAACGGCATGATTTCGGTGGATTTGTGCGAAGCGGGTTCGAACACCACATACGGTAACTGCTTCGCGAAAGCGTACTGTACGCGCATCTGCCGGAAGCGGGGCTGATTCAGCAGGGAGCGACGCACGGGAACCTGCCCGCCCTCCGCCCAGTCCAGACTGTGGTCGGAGAGGTAACGCATGAACCTCCAGACCAGTTGTGCCCGCTCTGGCGGGAGGTTTTTGGGCATGCAGAGCATATGCGAACCGCCCCACACCGCCCGCTTTGGACCGAAGGAGGGCACAGGCGCGCCTGCGTACTCTAACCCCCTCTGTTCCTCCACGCTGGAGAGCATGTAGACACCCTCTATCGCCATTGCCACACGCCCCTGCCGAAAGCCCATCCACGAGTCGAAGCCTTCGGGTTTTGGCGCAACGCGATACCGGTAGATGATGTCGCACATCTGCTGGGTGGCTTGCACCGCAGGAGGTTCGGCAAGCGCAGCGCGTTTCAGGTCGGGCGAGAGGATGGCTCCGCCATGCTGGCTGATGAAAGTAATCCAGTTGGTGCGTAGCCAGGTAAAAGCGAACCCCCACTGGTCTGGGCGTCCGTCGCCGTCCTTGTCCTTTGTGAGCCGACCGGCGGCGTCCAAAAACTGTTCCCACGTTTCGGGAGGCTTGGGATTGCCCCGCGCGTCCACAATACCCGCTTCACGGAACAGTTTGAGGTTGTAGTAAAGCCCCTGCGGGTGGCAGTCCAGCGGCAGTCCCACTTGCTGTCCCTCATATCTTCCCGCCTGCCAGATATTGGGCAGGAAGTCCCCCACAGGAAACCCCTTATCCGCGGCGATAAGGTCGTCGAGCGGGCGAAAGACGCCGTACCGGGCGAACTCGGCGATACGGTTGGCGTGGCAGATGAATACGTCGGGCGCGCCGCCGTACGCCAGACTGAGCACCAGCTTATCGTAGTAGGTTCCCCAGGGGATAATCTGCATCTTCACGCGAATACCCGTCTCTCGCTCGAACTGCTTGACGATTTTCTCCATCGTCGCGCCGTCGGGACCGGTGAAGCCGTTCCAGAAGCGGATTTCGGCGTTGACGGCATTATCGGAGCCCCTACCGGAAAAACAGCCCGTAAGCAGCAGGCAGGCGAGACAGAGGGTCAGCAGCAACATCCCGGGAGCGGGAGGTGATGAACCTATCCCCCCGTCCCCCTTCCCTACAAGGGAAGGGGGCGTTCCGGGCGCGGCGCCCCTCTCCTTGTAGGAGAGGGGCTGGGGGTGAGGTTTTCTCTTCCTCATCGTTGTGCGATACCTTTTCGGCTGAAAAACCCTCTTTGTGTTTCGAGAAACAACACCAGAACCTCTGCTTCCTTGCTGTTTTGTTTCAGCAC
>CALJAP010000069.1 GCA_938027655.1 uncultured bacterium
CGGCGATTTGGATGAGCAGGTAGTGCAGATGGTTCAGGAGGCGGGCTATCGGGTCGCGTGCACGGTGCGCAAGGGGTTGGTGCGCCCGTACGATGACCCATTCACCCTCCCCCGCGTACCGATTGCCTACAGTGATGGTGCGACAGGCTTGCTGTACCGACTGTGGCGGGCGTGGAGGCGCACCCCACACCGAGAGAAAATCTCCACACCCCTTGACAAATCTTGCACTCTCTGATACAATGCAATTGAACCTTAACGTTAAACGTTGAAAGATAAAGTAACCATTATGCTCACGAAGAGGGCGACTATCAAAGATATAGCGGCACGGGTCGGCGTCTCCGCAACGGTAGTGTCGCAGGTGCTGCGAGGGGTGCAGGGTTCGATGGTCTCCGCAACCACACGCCAGCGCATTCTGGACGCCGCCCGCGAGCTGGGTTATCGTCCCAACCGGCAAGCACAGGCACTGGTGGGAGGCAAGACGTATACGGTGGCTATCTGGAAGCATGGTCTGTACTCACCCTTCCACAGCTGGGTGATACACCAGTGCGCGCAGTGTGCATACGCCGAGGGTTATGAGGTGATTGTCCGTGACTTCGCCTCCGTGCGTGAGGATGCGTTATGGGTGCACCTCAGCGGTGTAGACGGTATCCTGGCACACGACTGTCCTGTTCATGTGCGAATGCTACTGCAGCAGTATCCGCGAGCGCGCTTACCGATAGTTAGCATGGGCGTCTTTTATGTCACGGAATGTGACCATGTGGGCATAGACCTGTATCCCGCTGCGCGGGAAGCGATGCAGCATCTGATTACCGCTGGCTGCCGGCGTATCGCGTATATGACGCTTGGCCCCGGGCAATCCTCAGGCGAGCCGCGCTACGAGGCATATATGTCGGTGATGCAAGAGACAGGTCTACAACCCGAGTTCATCGCCCTGTACGATGCGCCCCGTACCGAGGCACGCCGAATCCTGCGAGATTATTTTCAGGCTCAGGGGCTGCCCGACGGCATCTTTTGCCATAACGACGATGCGGCGATAACCTGCCTACGTGCAGTGTATGACATGGGCGCTCGCGTGCCTGATGATGTTGCGTTGGTGGGGTGCGACGGCATCGAAGAGACACAATACACCTTTCCAGAGCTCAGCACGATTGTACAACCGATAGAGGAGATGTGCCAACAGGCATGGGGGTTGCTTAAACAACGACTCGAACAACCCGACAAGGAGGTAGAAGCAATAGTACTGCCCGCCCGGTTTGAGGCTCGCGGTTCCTCACTGCGTTCTGAAGCGGACGCGCGTGAAGAGATACACTGCCACGACGGGCGGTACATGTGTGCCAACGTGTGAATCGCGGACGAAGTATCCGCGCTGCGTCGAAGATTTGTGGCGTGTGCTCAGTTCGGCTGGTCAGAGGTAGTACGTTGTATTGCCTCTTGATTAAGCGCATAAACAAACAATATCAACAGGAGGGATTGTCCAATGAAGCGCAACGCTTTCACTCTCATCGAGCTGCTGGTGGTTATCGCGATTATCGCGATACTGGCAGCCATTCTGTTCCCGGTGTTCGCTCAGGCACGGGAAAAGGCACGCCAAACCTCGTGCCTGTCCAACACCAAACAGCTGGGTGTGGCCTGAGCGATGTACACCCAGGACTACGACGAGCGCACTACCCCCGCGAAGGTCTGCAACCACAACTACAGCGGCCCCAATCCGTCTCCCGGACGCTACCTCTGTTGGGGAGGCACGACGGACTACACCAACAACTGGGACTGTGGCGCACCTTACGCGGCATGGTATGACCTGCTTGCGCCCTACATGAAGAACTACGGCATCCTGCGGTGTCCCTCTCGCCCGGACAGAGGGTATTATCCCTTTGACGCCAACGGCAACCCGACGGCGGAGACCGCTCCGGGCGGCAGTTGGGAGAACCTGCGCAACACCTACGCGGTGAACTTCTACGCGGTGGCTACCAACGTGATATGGAACCTCGCTTCTGCCACGAGCTGCTATGCGAACTGGGACGGACGCGGTAGACCACTCGCCCGGTTCTCCGCCCCTGCCAACGTGGTGGCTATCGTGGAAGCGTTCGGTACGTGTCCCGACATCCGCAACGTGGTCACAAACATGGACTGCAGTGTACACAACCGCGGCTCCAACTACGTTTTCGTGGATGGACACGCGAAATGGCTGCGCATTAGCGCCACCCTGAACCCCGCCAATCTGTGGGTAGACGAGTCGGAGCCGGATGCGCGCGCCTGCGTATCGAACGCCTACATGAACCGACTGATGTCTAATGAGCGCACGCGCACCCAGTGCCTCGGACAGTGAGGGCGTAGCGATGCAGCGTCAGATAAGTCCCGCAGTGGTCGTTCTTGCCGTGGTAGCGGTGCTGGTAGTCATCGGTCTGGTTTGGGTGTACGTTCAACGAGCATCCCGTGTAGAGACCGAGACGATACGCAAGCAGGTGGAGCAGGAGATGTACCGCGAGGGCGAACTGGGGCATCGCCCGGGTGAATTACCGGTGCGCACTTCCGGGAATTAGAGGGGTTCGACAAACAGGACAATCTGCTTCTCTTCCGGTATGCCCTGCGCGGGCATACCGGGCTTTTTGTGCCTGAGCAAGGGAAACCCTGCGCGAATGGCGAAAGGGAGAAATGAACAGAATGCGAAGACAATGACGCAGGCAATCAGCCGAAGGGGGGAGGAACGATGCATCAGCTTTCGCGACGACGCTTCTTACAGGACTCGCTGGCACTGCTGGCAGTCACTGCACTGCCCGCTCCCGTTTTCGCTGCGGTCAAGGTGGCTCGTAAAAGGGCCAGCCCGAACGAGCGCATTGGCGCGGCGGTCATCGGCTTCAACGGACAGGGCAAGAGCCACATCCGTCAGCTGCTGGCTCAACCCGACGTTGACCTAGTGGCGCTGTGCGACGTGGACGAGGCGGTATGGCCTGTTGGATTGAAGATTGTGGAGGACGCGGGCAGACCCAAGCCCAAAACCTATCAGGACATCCGCAAACTGCTGGAAGACAAGGATGTGGACGTGGTAACCATCGCCACGCCCAACCACTGGCACGCGCTCGCCGCCATCTGGGCGATGATGGCGGGCAAAGACGTGTATGTAGAGAAGCCGACCAGCCACAACGTGTGGGAGGGACGGCGCACGGTGCAAATCGCCCGTCAGCTGGGGCGCATCTGCCAGAGCGGCACGCAGATTCGCTCCTCCGAGGGCATCCGCCAGGCGATGCAGTACCTGCACGAGGGCAAGCTGGGCAAGGTGTACCTGGCACGTGGGCTCTGCTACAAACGACGTGATTCCATCGGCAAGGTGCCCGGTCCGCAGGAGCCGCCCGCTACCGTAGATTACGACATCTGGCTGGGACCCGCGCCGAAGAAGCCCGTGATGCGCCAGCGGTTCCACTACGACTGGCACTGGTTGTGGGACTACGGCAACGGCGACCTAGGCAATCAGGGTGTGCACCAGATGGATATCGCCCGCTGGGGCTTGAACAAGAACACCCTGCCGAACAAGGTGCTGGGCTTGGGCGGGCGATTCGGCTACGTGGACGACGGCGAGACGCCAAACACCGAGCTGGTCTTCTGCGACTACGGCGACAGCCAGCTCATCTTCGAAGTGCGTGGGCTGGAGACTCCCGACCTGAAGGGCGTGAAGGTCGGCAACATCTTCTACGGCGAGAAGGGTATCATGGTCATCCCCAGCTACAGCCAGGCGATTGTGTTCGACAACGACGGCAACAAGGTGACCGAATTCAGCGCAGGTGGCGACCATATGCGCAACTTCCTTGACGCCGTGCGCAGCCGCAAGCACACCGACCTGCACGCCGACATCGAAGAGGGGCATCTCTCCAGCGCGTTGTGCCACTTGGGCAACGTCTCTTACCTGCTGGGTGAGCTGGTACCCTTTGACGCCGAGAAGAAAGCCTTCGGCGACAACAAGGAGGCTTACGAGACCTTTGCCCGCTTCGAGGAGCACCTCGCGGCAAACAACATCGTGCTGCGGGAAACAAAATATCGCTTGGGACGCGAACTGCATATCGATGCCGAGCACGAAACCTGCGGACGCGATTCCCGGGCGAACCGTCTGCTGAGCCGTGCGTATCGCAAGCCGTACGTGGTGCCGGAGAAGGTGTAGCCCTCACCCCCAACCCCTCTCCCAGCGCGTTGGGAGAGGGGAATTGGTTTTACCGCGAGGTCTATTGGTTGCAGATCCCCGACACGTGCTATAATGATTCAGTGTCAGGAGGTGACGGAGTTGACCACGACCAGCTTGCGCGAAGCGCAAAAGCACCTTTCCCAACTGCTAGAACGGGTTGCGCAAGGAGAACAGATTATCATTACCCGCAAGGGGATTCCTGTTGCGGTTCTTTCACCCGTAGGTGGTTCAATGCATTCTGCAGAGACCCGTCAGGCTATCGAAGAGCTGCGTGCCCTGCGCAAAGGGGTGCGATTAGCAGGGCTATCGGTACGCGAGATGATTGAGGAAGGCCGTTTGTGATGAACGACGCCTTTGTCCTTGACGCCTCGATAACCCTCTCATGGGCATTCGAGGATGAAGAGAGTGCTTACGCAGACAGGGTTCTGGAGTCCTTGAGTGATATGCAAGCGTTCGTGCCCGCTATTTGGCCCCTCGAGGTGAGCAACGCTCTGTTGGTGGCTCGACGACGAGGCAGGGTAGATGATTTACGAATCGAACGTTTTCTCACGTTGCTACAGCGACTACCTATTACTGTAAGCGTAATATCTGCCAAGACCGTGTTTGACGAGGTGCTGCGAATGGCGCGACAGTACCAAATATCCACCTACGATGCCTCTTATCTTCAGCTGGCGATACAGATGAGGTTGCCGCTCGCCACTCAAGACACCCCCTTGCGCCAAGTGATGCAGCAGTGCGGTGTACCGATTTTTCTGGGCGAAGCCACCCTTGGAAAAGAATAGCCCACTGCTCATCTGCGAGTAGCGCAAGTCGGCAACAACCCCGCGCTCCCAGTCCGAGGACATCGCCAGCTGCGTCTGGTCGAAGTTATTCAGGCGGCGCATCACGTAGTAATACGAGGAGCCAAACTGGTTGTAGTAGTTGCTTACAGCGGCTACCCCCTGTGCCAGCGGAGGACGGTCGCCTGAATCGCTGGGGTCTTTCCAGACCTGCTGGTTCTTGATGTAGGGCGTTAGCTGGTATTGCACGCTGTAGAAGCATCTTGCCTGCAGCATATCCTCGCATGGAGGCAACTGCCCGTAGGCGTAGGCGTCGTAGCGGTTCGTGCCGTTGGGAATGATGCGGTCGTAATCCTGCACGTACATACTGAACGCCTTGCCAATCTGGTTCATGTTGGACAGGCAGTTAGCGTTTCGCAGGCGCGCACCGAATCCCGCCTGCTAGGATAAGTTACTCGTCGCCGATAGCGCCGAAGTTTGCCACCAGGATGCCGAAATCGAACAGGGTCACTTCCTCATCTCCGTCGAGGTCGGCATCGGGGTTCCAGTTCTCATCACC
>CALJAP010000070.1 GCA_938027655.1 uncultured bacterium
GGGATGGATAGACTATGAGAGCTGTTACTCCGGGCTCTGGATGCCTCGTGAGCGGGCGGTGGAACTGCGCTCGTTCTACGGCTTTGCGCATCTTGTGGTCGCACACACGAAAGGAACGCGGGTGGTTTGCGCCTTCGATGAGCGCTGTTACCCCTGGCGTGAGGAGTTCCACCTGCTCCCCAGAGTGGAAGGTTTAGACCTTGTTGCCATCATGCGACACCTGAACAGTGATCAGATTCAGCGATACATGGCTCAGCTCTATCGAGAGTTCGTACCGCATCTGACCGCGTCTATGCTGAAGAGGATGCCCCTGCCGTAGTGCTGTGCTTGCAAAAATTATCTTGCACCCTTTTCAAATCGCGAAAGCTGGTGTACTATATTGGTGTAGTGAATCGAGTGCGAAAGTTCGCACAACAAGCAGGTCAGGCGTTACGCCCTTGAGAGAGGGCACTTACACGTGTACGACTGACAACGCTACACAGAAAGGGTTACAACGATGGCACGTTCCTATATCACTTGCGACGGCAACGAAGCGGCGGCTTATACCGCATACCGCACCAACGAAGTGATTGCAATCTACCCCATCACCCCCTCTTCCCCTATGGGTGAGTTCAGTGACGAATGGGCAGCGAAGGGCATTCCCAACATCTGGGGGACCGTTCCCCAAGTAGTGGAGATGCAGTCGGAAGGAGGGGCGGCTGGGGCAGTGCACGGTTCATTGCAAGCAGGAGCTCTCACCACCACTTTTACCTCCAGTCAAGGGCTTCTGCTGATGATACCCAACATGTTCAAAATCGCGGGCGAGCTCACCAGCACGGTGTTCCACATCGCTGCGCGAACAGTGGCGACGCACGCCCTCTCTATCTTCGGAGACCACAGCGACGTGATGGCGTGTCGCTCCACCGGCTGGGCGATGCTGTTCTCTAACGACCCGCAGGAGGTCATGGACCTCGCGCTTATCGCTCAGGCGGCTACTCTGGAGGCACGGGTACCGTTCCTGCATGTGTTTGACGGCTTCCGTACCTCACACGAGATACGCAAGATAGAACAGCTCACCGAAGAGGATATGCGCGCCATGATCGACAACGAGCTGGTGCGCGCTCACCGTGAGCGAGCGTTGAACCCCGACCGTCCGTTTATTCGCGGCACCGCCCAGAACCCCGACGCCTTCTTCCAGTCGCGCGAGCGTATCAACCCCTTCTATCTGGCGACGCCCGGCATCGTGGAGAAGGCGATGAACAAGTTCGCCCGCATCGTCGGCAGAGAATACCACCTCTTCGACTACGTGGGCGCGCCCGATGCCGAGTACGTTATCGTCATGATGGGCTCGGGTTGCGGTACCGCCGAGGAGACGGTACAGGCGTTGCTGGAGAAGGGCGAAAAGGTCGGGCTGGTGAAGGTGCGCCTGTATCGTCCCTTCTCGCGCGAGCACCTAATCAAAGCCCTGCCCGCTACGGTGAAAGCCATCGCGGTGCTGGACCGCACCAAAGAACCGGGCGCACTGGGCGAGCCGCTGTATGAGGACGTGGTCACCGCGCTGGGCGAGGCGATGATGGAGGGAACTCTGCCCTTCGCGCGCGTGCCGCGCGTCATCGGCGGACGATATGGGCTGTCCTCCAAAGAGTTCACTCCGGCGATGGTCAAGGCGGTGTACGATGAACTGGCGAAGGACAAGCCCAAGAACCACTTCACCGTCGGCATTATCGACGACGTGACGCACACCAGCCTGGAGGTAGACCCCAACTTCAGCACCGAGTCGCCCGATGTGGTGCGCGCGGTGTTTTGGGGACTGGGCGCGGACGGAACCGTCGGGGCGAACAAGAACTCCATTAAAATCATCGGCGAGGAGACGCCTAACTGGGCACAGGGCTACTTCGTGTACGACTCCAAGAAGTCGGGCGCAGTGACCGTTTCGCATCTGCGCTTTGGTCACCGCCCCATTCTGGGCTCGTACCTCATCCAGCGGGCAAACTTCGTCGCGTGCCACCAGTTCCATTTCCTGGAGCGATACAACGTGCTGGAGATGGCGGAGGAAGGGGCAACCTTCCTGCTGAACAGCCCCTACGGACCCGAGGAGGTGTGGCACCACCTGCCTCGCTCGGTGCAGCAACAGATTATCGACAAGCGGCTCAGGTTCTACGTCATCAACGCCTATGATGTGGCGAAGCGCGTGGGACTGGGCGTGCGCATTAACACCATCATGCAGACCTGCTTCTTCGCTATCAGTGGCGTGCTTCCGCGCGAGGAAGCGGTCGCCAAGATTAAGGAAGCCATCCGCAAGACGTACGGGCGTCGCGGAGAAGCGGTGGTGCAGCAGAACTTCGCCGCGGTGGATGCCGCGCTGGACAACCTGTTCGAGGTCAAAGTGCCCGCGCAGGTGACCAGCACTTTCGACCGCCCGCCGGTGGTGCCCGACCACGCGCCGGAGTTCATCAAGCGCGTCACGGCGGAGCTGATGGCAGGACGTGGCGACCTGCTGCCTGTGAGCGCGTTTCCTGTGGACGGGACCTACCCCTCAGGAACCGCCGCGTGGGAGAAACGCAATATCGCGCTGGAGGTGCCTGTCTGGGAGCCTGACATCTGCATCCAGTGCGGTAAGTGCGTGTATATCTGCCCTCACTCGGTAATCCGCGCAAAGGTATACGACAAGTCGCTCCTCGCCAGCGCTCCGGCAACCTTCAAGGCAACCCCCGCCAAATGGCGTGAACTGTCCGACAAAATGTACACCATTCAGGTGGCAGTAGAGGACTGCACGGGCTGCCAGCTATGTGTGGAGGTCTGCCCGGCGAAGGACAAGAGCGACAGCTCGCGTAAGGCGCTGAACATGCACCCGCAGATTCCGCTGCGCGAGCAGGAGCGCACTAACTGGGAGTTCTTCCTGAGCCTGCCGGATGTGCCGAAACACGACAGCCTGCGCTTCAATAACATCAAGAACGTGCAGCTGTTGCGTCCGCTGTTCGAGTTCTCCGGCGCGTGCAGCGGCTGTGGTGAGACCCCTTACGTGCGACTGCTTACCCAGCTGTTCGGCGACCGGCTGTATATCGCCAACGCAACGGGATGCTCCAGCATCTACGGAGGCAACCTGCCTACCACGCCATACACCACCGACAGCGAAGGCAGAGGACCCGCCTGGAGCAACTCGCTGTTTGAGGATAACGCCGAGTTCGGGCTGGGCATGAGGCTGGCGATTAACCGCCAGAACGCCTACGCCCGCCAACTGCTTCAGGAGCTGCGCCCGCTTATTGCCGACGACGAACTGGTGGACGGTTTGCTCAACGCGGACCAGTCGGATGAAGCAGGCATTCAGGCGCAGCGCGAGCGTGTGGCGAAGCTGAAGCAGAAGCTGACAGGCGGAACCGAGCCGAAAGTACGCGACCTGCTTGCGGTTGCCGATATGCTGGTACGCAAGAGCGTGTGGATAGTCGGGGGCGATGGCTGGGCGTATGACATCGACTACGGTGGGCTAGACCACGTCATCGCCAGCGGTGAGGATGTGAACATCCTCATCCTCGACACCGAGGTCTACTCCAACACGGGCGGACAAGCGTCCAAAGCGACGCCGATGGGAGCGGTTGCCCGATTCGCCGCCGGCGGCAAGCCCACTGCTAAGAAGGACCTAGGCATGATGGCGATGCACTACGCCAACGTGTACGTGGCACAGGTGGCAATGGGCGCGAACGAACTGCAAACCCTGAAGGCGTTCCTGGAGGCGGAGGCATATCCTGGACCCTCTATCATCATCGCTTACAGCCACTGTATCGCACACGGCATCGACATGTCGAAAGGACATATCCAGCAAAAGCTGGCGGTGGACACCGGC
Source organism: uncultured bacterium (assembly GCA_938027655.1). Classification (GTDB taxonomy): domain Bacteria; phylum Armatimonadota; class HRBIN16; order HRBIN16; family HRBIN16; genus HRBIN16. The sequence continues at coordinate 3,821 of CALJAP010000070.1, forward strand.
TATTGGCCGCTCTACCGCTACAACCCGTTGCTGGCGGCACAGGGCGAGAACCCCTTCCAGCTCGACTCCAGCGGACCCACCATCCCGCTGAAAGAATATACCTCGAAGGAAGGAAGGTACCGCATCTTGATGCAATCCAACCCCGAAGCCGCCGAGCGACTGCTGCAGGAGGCTCAGGAGAGTATCCAGCAACGGTGGCGATACTACCGGATGCTGGCAGGCAAAGGTTCGGAGGGAACCACGTAGCTGGCTGGGGCTGGCGCTTGCCAGCCCCTTCTTCTTGCTCATACAGACACCGTATCTCAGGAGGACTATCGTCGCTATGGACTTGAGCACCACATACATGGGCATGAACCTGCGCAATCCACTGGTTGCCTCTTCCTCGCCCCTGTCACATAAGGTAGATACTATCTGCAAGCTGGAGGAGGCAGGCATCGGCGCAGTGGTGATGTACTCGCTGTTCGAGGAGCAAATCACCTTAGAAAGCCAGCAACTCGACTACTTCCTCACGCATGGCACCGAAAGCTACGCCGAGGCGCTGAGCTACTTCCCTGACCTTGGCGAATACAACGTGGGACCGGATGAATACCTCAACCTCATCCGCAAGGCGAAAGAGAAGGTAAACATCCCTATCATCGGCAGTTTGAACGGCGTGTCCGCCGGCGGATGGGTGAAGTACGCCCGTATGATACAGGAAGCGGGCGCGGACGCGCTGGAGCTAAACGTCTATTACTTGCCCACCGACCCCCACCTGCCCGGCACCGACGTCGAGCAGATGATGGTGGATGTGGTGAAAGCGGTACGGCAGGAGGTGAACATCCCCCTGGCGGTCAAGATGGCTCCTTTTTTCAGCTCCATTCCCAACATGGCGAAGCGTCTCGCGGAAGCGGGCGCGAACGCGCTGGTGCTGTTCAACCGCTTCTACCAGCCAGACATCGATATCGAGAACTTGGAAGTCACCCCGCATCTGGTACTTAGCGACTCGGACGAACTGCGCCTGCCTCTGCGCTGGACGGCAATCCTGTACGGTCGTGTGCCGGTAGACCTGGCAATTACTACCGGCGTACACACCTATCAGGATGTTCTCAAAGGCTTGATGGCTGGGGCGAAAGTAACCATGATGGCATCGGAGCTGCTACAGAACGGTATGGAGCGCATCGGACAGATTCTGGACGAGGTGCGGGCGTGGATGGAGGAGTATGAGTACTCCTCGGTGCAGCAGATGATCGGCAGTGTGAGCCAGAAGAACGTCAAGGAGCCTGCCGCCTTTGAGCGCGCCAACTATATGAAGGTGCTGGATTCCTATCCACGCCTGGTATAAGCATTCGCGGGGACGCACCACTGCGTCCCCGCGAATCAGGCTCCTGATCCGAAAAAACGGTCGCCCGTATCGCTGCAGACCGGGAAGGCAGACTACCGCACGTTGTCGGCGATAGTGCGCCGAACGATAAGGTCCGCGATCTCCGCAGAGGAGACGTTGTACTCGCCCGCCTCGATCTTGCGGCGGAGCTCTTGCACTATCTCTTCTCGCACTTCCGGAATCTCGTCCAGAACGAACTTGATTCGCCGGATTTCCTGTGCGCGGGACGAAAGCTCCACCGAGGCGGCGGGAGGGGGCTCCTCCTGCGCGTCGACCGGCGGAGGGGCAGGCAACACTGCCGCACCCACCCTGCCCGTGCGGCTTAACTGCAACACCCGGCTGTACTCGTCCAGCGATATTTTCATAACAATCCTGCCTCCTTCGACGACGTCCTCGCGGAGATGCGTCGTGTCGTTCGGCAGAACTTCGGCAGCCGGGCAATCATATCCCGACCCTCGTCGGGACTTAGACCCCAATGGCTTTGCGTCCCCACATTTCTGTGGGTTTGCCTTTATCGGATCCACCTGTCAATACGCATTATCGGCAAACCTGTCGAGAAACTTTAGGGTTGTTTCGGCAATTCAGCGATATTTTTCAGATGCAGTATAGCAAGAACGGTGCATTCTTTGCAAGAGCTCGATAATTCGACATATCCCCTCTCCCGAAGCTTCGGGAGAGGGGGCAAGGGGGTGAGGGCTACTCGTCCCCCATCGCGCCGAAGTTGCGCACCAGCACGCCGAAGTCGAACAGGGTGACCTCCTCATCCCCGTCCAGATCGGCATCGGGGTTCCAGTTACTGTCGCCCGGCATGCTACCGAAAGCGGCAACGAGCGCGCCGAAGTCAAACAGCGTCACCTCGTTATCGCCGTCGATATCGCCGTTGGTCAGGCTGAAGTCCAGCGTAACCGGTGTGCCTGTCAAGCTCACGCCGGGTATCACCTGGCGCAGCCAGTGCGACGCCTTCGCGGCGACGTCGAACGTGCCATATAGCGAGGTGATGAGCGCGTACGCGCCGGCGCTATTGGGCTGAACCACGTGTGTCTCGACTGGGGTGGTCTCGCCCGGGTTGCGGATTTCGAAGACGACAGGTACCGTGCCCACATCCCCGCCAAAATCGCCAAGCGTCACCATGCCGCTCACCTCGATAGCAGGTAGCACCTCCAGAACATCCAGGCGGTCAATGGTGCCAGCCGGAGAGGCAGGCACCTGTCCGCTCACCACGAACAGCAGTAACCTGCCAGTAGGGGTGATGTAATAGGTGGCGTTAATCAGGTTGTGCCCGAAGGCATTGACGTTCACCCCGTCCTCCGTCTGCCCGCTACCGTCCCAGCTGCCCAGCAGGTTGCCGTCGGGGTCAGCCAGATACAGCTTGTGGGTGGTGGGGTCCAGCGTCGGCGTGCGCAGGTTATAGGCAATGAAGTCACTCAGCGTGGGATACACCGCCGAAAAAGGCACGTAGGTCACAGTGCCTTGCTGGAAGTTGCCCGCGTCGAAGGCGACGATTCGCACGGGCGTTGCGTAGCTATCCACGCCCGTCCGCACCGCCTTGAAGATGCCGTCGTTGGCGTCTGTAGAAGCGCGGTGCATGTATAGGTCGCCGTTGGGCGCGAAGTCGATATCGCGCATGAAAGTAGGCACAACGGTGTTGCTCGTGCCCAATACCGTGCCCATCGGCAAGGATACCCTGCGCACCGCCTGTGTAGCGCCGGTATGGAGCGGAGCCACCGCCAGCGATGCTCCCGACCCGCCAAAGCCGGGGTCTATCGCGATGGTGTCATATCGGGAAACGCCCAAATCCGCCAGCGACAGCAGTCCATCGCCCGACCACAGCAACTGCAGTAATCCATTTGTATCGTATTTGCGGATGGCGGTATCGGGGTTCGCATTGTGCCCTAACCCGTAGCCAAAATACAGAAAACCGTCGCGGTACACCAGCCGGGTATCCCGTGAACCACCGGCGGCGGTGACAGCGATAATCTTGGTGACCCCATCCCCAAAGCTGAGGCTGCCGCTCGGCAAGTCCAGCACGTTATCTACCCGGATGACACCGACCGGACCTGTACCCGCCTGCGCCCGAAAGCCTGTCAGGTAGGCGTTCGCACCGTCAAACGCGACGTCGATAACCCCATCGCCTCCGGAGGCGGCGGAACCGTCGAACAACGTGGATACGTTAAAGCTGCGTAGAAGCCTGAGCTGTACCTGGGCGTGGGAAGACACGGCAAGACCGAGCATCCCAACCACGAGGCATGTCAGCGTGGCAAGAGACAGAACACGTTTCATCGCAGAGACCTCCTTTCGCTGAAGTCAGCGTTATATAATGCTGTACACACTCATTATAGCGCGTCTGCAAAAACATGTCCAGTATTTTGAGGGGGCGCCACCATAAATTTGCGAAAAAACAATTCGTCCGTTTCTGCTCACCCCTTTTATCGGGTAAGATAGTGTGTGGAAGGCTGTGATGGAGGCGTTTAGAGGAAATGTTCTGGCGTTTACTGGGCTTGATGCGTCCCTATATGGTACCGATTATTGTGGGTTTTACCTGCCTGGTGCTCGCAACGCCCGCTCAAATGTTTCCCCCGCTGGTGTGGAAGTACGTGGTGGACGAGGTGATACTGAACCGCAAGGTGGGGCACCTGCTTCCCGCGATGCTGGTGATGCTGGCGGTGCATCTGGTGGGCATGGGCTTGTCTGCGGCACGCACCTACCTGCTGGGGGTGGCCGGGCAGAGGTTTGTGGCAGACCTGCGCAATCGTCTGCACGACAAGCTGATGCGTCAGTCGGTACGCTATCACCACGACCGCAAGAGCGGCGACCTGATAGCGCGCGTCATCGGCGACGTGGACACCCTGCAGGAGGTGGTGATCAACGGTGTGGACAACATTCTGGGCAACGCGCTGAGCCTGATATGGGTAGCGGGCATCATTGTGTGGCTGAACTGGAAAGTGGGCACGCTCACGCTGCTGCCGCTGGCGGTGGTGGCGGTGATGGTGTGGTTCTTCAACCTGCGCGTGAAGGGGTTGTATCGCGCCATCCGAGACCGGCTGGGCGACCTCTCCGCCAAACTGCAGGAGAACCTGCTGGGTGTGCTGATTGTGAAAGCCTTCGCGCGGGAGGCGTACGAGCAGGAACGGTTCCAGCAGGTGAACGCGGAGTACACCGCTACCAGCCTGAAAGGGGTAAAGGTACGCTCGGTATACTTCCCCGGCGTGATGACCGTCGGCTTTCTGAGCAATATCGCGATGGTGGGCGCGGGAGCATACTTTGTGCTGAAGGGTGAGTTCACCATCGGTGGGCTGGTAGCCTACCGCGGCTACTGGTGGCAGTTGTTTGCGCCCGTGTTCTCGCTGGCGCAGGTCAACGAGATGATTCAGCGTGCTACCGCCGCCGCCTCGCGCGTGTTTGAGGTGCTGGATGCCCCTGAAGAGATTACCGATGCCGCCGATGCCATCGCCCCCGACACGGTGCAGGGTCATATCCTTTTCGACAGGGTCAGTTTCTCCTACACCCCCGAACGCCCTATCCTGCAGGATGTTTCTTTCGAGGTGTTGCCGGGGCAACGCATCGGCATTGTGGGCCCAAGCGGCACCGGGAAAACCACCATCCTGAACCTGATGCTGCGCCTCTATGACCCGCAGGAAGGCGTTATCCGTCTAGATGGGCACGACTTGCGTCGGCTACAACAGCAGGCGTTCCGTCGCCGTATCGCATTGGTTACCCAGGAGCCGTTCCTATTCAACGACACCGTACGGCACAACATCCTTTTTGGCAGGCTGGATGCCACCGATGAGGAGGTAGAAACCGCTGCACGGCTGGCAAACGCGCACGAGTTCATCTGCGACCTGCCCAACGGCTACGACACCTTAGTCGGCGAGCGAGGGGTGAAGCTCTCGGGCGGACAGAAACAGCGACTGTGTATCGCCAGGGCGTTTCTGGCGAACCCGAGCGTGCTTCTGCTGGACGAAGCCACCGCCTCGGTAGAACCGGAATCGGAAGCGTTGATTCAAGCCGCGCTGGAGCGGTTGATGCAGGGGCGCACAACGGTTATCGTCACGCACCGCCTCTCGCTGGTTCGCGACTGCGACCGCATTCTGGTGGTGGACGAAGGGCGTGTTATCGAGTCGGGCAATCACGCGGAGTTGCTGGAGATAGACGGCTGGTATGCCCGCATGTACCGCCTGCAGATGGAAGGCGGCGCGCTCGTGGAGGAGCTGATGGATTAGGGGTGGTCGAGAGCCTCTCCTTTTTACTGCGACCGTTTCATTATGGTGGACAGACCACTACCGATAACCATAAGATACCTTTAATACTTTACCACACGTGATTATTTGCATATGAGTGGAGCAGTTCCGTTTCCTATCATTCCTGTAGCCGCAACCTTCAGGTTGCGCTACCTTCACCACACGTGATTATTTGCATATGAGTGGAGCAGTTCCGTTTCCTATCATTCCTGTAGTAGCCGCAACCTTCAGGTTGCGTCCCTGTTGCTCCCAAAAATAGTCGCATGTATCCCCTCATCTCTTTCCCGAAGCTTCGGGAGAGGTGTCGGGGGTGTGGTGTATTCAACCTAACCCCCTGTCCCCCTTCCCTACGAGGGAAGGGGGCACTCGAAACGCGGCTCCCCTCTGCTTGTAGGAGAGGGGTCGGGGGAGAGATTCAATCGCTTTATTTTTTCAAAGTTCATCAATCGTGAGGTTCCGCATGGTGAAGACGTAAAAAAACCGCCTTGTCTGCATCCAAATAATCGCGTGTGGTGAAGTAGTAAACCTGTTTTTTTGCGCGCATTTTACCGAAATAACTGTTGACTCTATGATAGTATATATGCTATCATAATGATGTGGCAAGCGCAGAGGAACTATACGAGCGCTGGAAACGAAATCCGCCCACCGAGGTGAGAAGGGGGAGGATTTTGAAAAGGTTTTGCTTCGCTACTTAGGAGGCTTCCTGCGTGAGGGAAGCGGTTCCTCGCATCTGTATCTGGTATCACACGAAGCGCTCAAGAACCTGTCTACCACGCGACAACATGGCGTGTGGTCTGTGCCCGTGAAATCCGGGCGAGCAGTGAAAGGGTTTTACGTAAAGCAACTGATAGAGATCGTCGAGCACTTGCGAAGAGAAGGGGTTATATCATGAAACACACAGAGTACAGCGCGCTGGATTATCCGGTGGAGATTCGCCGCCTTCCCCCTGAGGAAGGTGGCGGTTACGTCGCCTGCATTCCCATGTTGGGACGCTGGACGGTGCAGGCGGTAGGTGACACCGTCGAGGAGGCACTCGGTCTGTTGGAGGAAGTGAAGGAAGCCGTTTTTGCCCATTTACAAGAGCAGGGCGTGGCGATTCCCGAACCTCCTCCGTTTGAGGAGCCACGACAGTATCAGGGCAAAATTGTCCTGCGTGTGCCCTCAGCGATGCATGAGGAGTTAGTTCATCGTGCAGAGCAGGAGGGAGTCAGCCTGAACCAGCTTATCCAGACCGCGCTTTCCCGGTATCTGGGTGGTATGCAGGCGATGGAGGTTGCCTGGAAGGAGTGGTTTCAGAAACGCGTCGAGGCTACCTCCTCCGGTCAGCTCGTGTGGGAAAAGGAACCTCTGCGCGTTACCACTCGTTCCTTTGTCGCCAGCTCAGAATGGGGAGATGCGGCATGAACACGTCATCAGCCGCAAGGGGAGAAACGTCCATCTCGCCCGAACAGTACAGGGAGATGCTGCAGGGGCTCGCTCTGGAAAGCATCAACCTTGTTGAGAGCCATGCAGAGATCGATGAGCATCTCTCGCAAGGTAAAATGTCCCAGAGTGCACCAGTGCGCCTCAGCATAGACCAGAAGGTTATACGCTGGGAACAAAATGGTGAGGTGCTCACTTTCTGGCATACTTACCGGCTAAAGGGAAAGGTGAAGCAAAAGCAGATTCTGCGCGTTGAAGCGACCTTCTTAGTGCGCTACAGGACGAAACAACTTGTTTCGGCGGACTTCGTTCATATCTTCCAGCAGTCCACGTTGATACTGACCACTTATCCTTACTTCAGGGAGCTGGTGGATTCGACCATGAGGCGGATGGGCGTGCCACCAGTTACGCTTCCAATGGTGCTGGTGCAGTAAGGATGGCGCTACGCGGTGTAGCTCCCTACGGGCGTTTTGTGGAAATGCACCATCAGCCAGCGGCCGTCCTCGCGCACGAACACGCGCGTTTCGTTCGTGGTGGTGAAGAGGATACCGTTCTCTCCTGAGCGGGTAACCACCAGCGTATAGGTGGCGATAGCGACATTGCCGTAAACCTGCACGCGCGGGTTCACAATGTCTAGACGATACTGCGCGGAGGGAGGGCGCACCACCTTCTGCTGGCGCATGTAGTGCAGGTGAAAGTCCAGCGTGTCGATACGCGCGGGCGTTTCCGCCTCGAAAGAGGATACATCATCCGCCACCAGCTCGCGATAGGTATCGATGTCCTGGCAGTAGACGGCGTGCAGTAGCCTCTCAAGAGTCTGCATAACTTCTTGCTGGCTTCGTCGGCTCATTATTCACCTCCACACTGGGCGCGGTGGCGCAGGTAGTGGTCTACCAGCACCAGTGCCATCATCGCCTCCACAATGGGCACAGCGCGAGGCAGCACGCAGGGGTCGTGTCTGCCTTTTGCTTGTAATATCGCCGGCTCGTGGTGCACGTTTACCGTCTCCTGCGGCATCATGATGGTAGCGGTTGGCTTGAACGCCACGCGAATCACGATGTTCTCGCCGTTGGAGATGCCGCCTTGCACGCCGCCGGAGTGATTTGTGCGGGTGCGCACCCTGCCGGCGTCGTCTATGTAAAACGGGTCGTTATGCTGAGAGCCGGTCAGGTCAGTTCCGGCGAAGCCGGAGCCGATTTCAAATCCCCTCGCAGCAGGGATAGACAGCATCGCCTTGGCGAGGTCGGCATCCAGCTTGTCGAACACCGGCTCGCCCCAGCCGGGCGGCACCCCTCGCGCCACACAGCCGACCACCCCTCCCAATGAATCGCCCCGTTTGCGTGCTTCCTCAATCGCCTGTGCTATCGCCTCCGCCATCGCCGGGTCGGGACAGCGTACGGGGTTCGCTTCCACCTGTTCCAGCGTGACCGTATCGGGGTCCACCACTGCGCGCAGGGTGTGTACCTTCTCTACCCAGCCCACAATCTCCACCCTTTGCTCACGCAGTATCTTTTTGGCGATTGCCCCCGCCGCCACCCGCCCGACGGTCTCACGTGCGCTGGATCGCCCCCCGCCCCGCCAGTCGCGGATGCCGTACTTGGCGTCATAGGTATAATCGGCATGAGAAGGGCGGTAGAGCTCCCTGAAAGACTCGTATGCTTGGGGACGGGCATCCTCGTTCCAGACCAGCAGGCAAATCGGCGTGCCGAGCGTTTTGCCTTCAAACACACCGGAGAGGATATGCACGGTATCGCTTTCACGTCGCTGAGTGACCAGCTTGCTCTGCCCCGGACGTCGCCTGTCCAGCTCGCGTTGAATCTCCTCTACCGAAACGGGTACGCGCGGAGGACAGCCGTCGATAACAACACCCACCGCTCCCCCGTGCGACTCGCCGAAGGTCGTGACGCGAAAGAGATGTCCAAAGGTGTTTCCCATGTGCTCACCGTTTTCATTATACGAGGAAATCTTCATTGATACCTCTAAATACACAGTGTACGGTGCATTCCTGTAACCGGAGGGAAGAAATGAGCGTTCATATCACACCATCTGGCAAGAAGCTGATTACGGTGATTCCGGGCGATGGCATCGGTCCCGAGTGTATCCATTCGGCTCTGCGCCTGATTGAAGCCACAGGCGTGCCGGTAGAGTGGGAGGTGCGCGAAGCCGGTGCTAGTGTGTTCAAGAAGGGTTTGGAAAGCGGTGTGCCGCCGGAGACCATCGAGTCCATCCGCAAGACGCGCGTGGTGTTGAAGGGTCCGCTGGAGACCCCTGTTGGGTATGGCGAGAAAAGCGCAAACGTCACCCTGCGCAAGCTGTTCGAGACCTACGCCAACGTGCGCCCGGTGCGCGAGATGCCCAATGTACCCACTCCCTATAGTGGGCGGGGTATCGATCTGGTCGTGGTGCGCGAGAACGTGGAGGACCTGTATGCGGGCATCGAGCACGTCCAGACGCCGGGCGTGGCTCAGGCTCTGAAGATTATCTCACGCAAAGGGTGCGAGAAGATTGTGCGTTTTGCCTTCGAACTGGCTCGGGCAGAGGGACGCAAAAAGGTGCACTGCGCCACCAAGTCCAACATCATGAAGCTCACCGAGGGGATGTTGAAGCGCACCTTTGAAGAGATTGCGCCGGAGTACCCCGACATCGAAGCCACGCATATCATCGTGGATAACTGCGCACACCAGCTGGTCAAACGCCCTGAGCAGTTCGACATCATCGTCACCACCAACATGAACGGTGACATCCTCAGCGACCTGAGCTCCGCGCTGGTGGGAGGGTTGGGTTTTGCGCCGTCGGCGAACATCGGCAATGAGGTGGCTATCTTCGAGGCGGTGCACGGCTCCGCGCCAAAGTATGCGGGCAAGAACGTGATTAACCCCACGGCGGTTATCCTCTCGGCAGTGATGATGCTGCGTTACATCGGCGAGTTTGAGGCGGCGGCGACCATCGAGAACGCCATTATGGTCACCCTGGAGGAGGGCAAGGTGCGCACCGGCGATGTGGTGGGCTACGACCGATGCAACAGCACCACCGAATACACCGACGCCATCATCGCCAACTTGGGCAAGAAACCCAGTCAAACCTTCGTGCGTGAATACCGCCCCATCCAGCTGCCGCAGGTGACGCGCGAGCCGGTGATGGTGCGCCCTCAAAAGCGGCGTGTGGTGGGCATGGACGTGTTTGTGGAGTTCGACGGCACTGCCGAACAGCTGGGCAAGAGCATAGAGCAGCTCGCGGAAGGCACTGCGCTGCGGCTCAAAGCCATAGCCAGTCGGGGCACGCTGGTCTACCCTGCCGTCGGCTTCATGACCGACCTGGTAGACCACTGGGCGTGCCGGTTCGTGCTACGCGACGGGGAAGGCGAGCTGAGCGACGCGCAGGCGATGGACCTGCTCCAGCGTATCAGCAGCCGGCACCGCTGGACGCACGTGGAGAAACTGCACGAAATCGACGGTCAGCCGGGCTTTACCAAGTCGCAAGGCGAGGATTGATAGAGCGTCAAGGTTCATTCTTTTGGAGGGCGAGGCTCCGTCCGAGCCGTCTCCCTCTGGTGGCGACGAACGTGCCGCAGAGATATGGGCGGGATACGCTCTGTCGCATCCTGAATGCGGCGGTCGCGACGGAGCGCGACCCTCCAAAAATTTGAGATTTGACAAACCCCTATTCCCGAAACAACATCTCTATCAACCGCCAGCCCTCATCGACGCGCCGTTTCGCCTCCTCGACTGCGCTCTCGTCGAAGGTGAGCGTACTGCCACGCGACAGGTCCTCACGCGAGTCGTAAAGCATAAAGGGCACTGCTCCCGCCCGGTGGGTGCGGATAGCAACGGGCGTCGCATGGTCGGGTAGTACCAGCATCCGATAGTCGTGCTCGCGCAAGCCGTCCACCAGCTGCGCCACGATATGCTCGTCAATCTGCTCCAGCGCCCACGCCTTTGCTTCGGGGTCGCCTTGATGCCCTGCCTCATCAGGAGCCTCGACATGAACGAACACGAAGTCGTGCTTATCCAGCATCCGCAGTGCCCACGCGCCGAGTGCGCGGTAATCGGTATGCAGGTAGCCCGTTGCGCCGGGCACGGTGGGCACTTCCAGTCCGGCGGCGCGTCCAATGCCTTTTACCAGGTCTACCTCTGCTACCACCGCACCGGTCACCCCATGTCTCAGCGTGAAGGAGGGCAGTTTGGGCGCCATCCCCTGTCCCCAGGGCCAAATCATGTTGGCAGGAGCCTTCCCCTCATCGCGCCGACGGCGGTTGACAGGGTGGTCGTCCAGCAGGTTCAGCGAGTCCTCAATCAACCGGCGCAGTTTCTCCTCCCCTTCGCCCACCGGCAAATGCTTCGCCCACAGCTCACCGACCACATCGTGGGGAGGTGTGCATCGAACATCCGTCGGTCCCTCGTGCCATACCATGACATGCCGGTAGCCCACCCCCGGAAAGAAACGCCAGTAGCGCGTGCCCAGCTTTTCGTCCACCAGGCGAATGAGTGGATGCGCTTCCTCGTTGCTGATGTTGCCCGCGCTGTGGTCAAGAATGTGCTCGCCGTCGGTGCTGATCAGCGAGCAGCGGAAGGCGACATCCTCCTCCTCAAGGGAAATACCCATCGCCAGTGCCTCTAGCGGTCCTCTGCCGGTGTAGTATCGGCGCGGGTCGTAGCCCAGAATCGCCATGTTCGCCACGTCACTGCCGGGGTACATATCGGGCGGCACGGTCCACACTGCGCCTATCAGCGCACGCCTTGCTAGCGCGTCCAGATGCGGAGTATTCGCACGCATCTTGGGTGTTTTGCCGTTCCATTCCGGCAGAGGGTCGTCCGCAAACCCATCAGGCACCAGCACGATGTACTTCATGCGTCGGGTAAGCCCTCCTTATATGCCGTAGTCGCCGGGGTGCCCATGCGCTTTGAGCCACTCTAGCATCTCGCGAATACTGCCCGTCGCCAGCGCGATACAGGTATCCGCTCCGCCGTAGTAGAGGTTGATGGTATCCCCGTCGTCGGCAATAGTATACCCGCAGGGGAACACCACATTCGCTACGTCGCCCTCGCGCTCATACGGTTCTTCGGGACCGAACATCCACTCGTCGCTGCGCAGGATGCATCTTTCGGGTGTGTTGAGGTCAAACAGAGCCAGCCCCAGTCGATACAGGCTGCCGCTGGCGGTCAGGCGAACACCATGATACAGGATGAGCCAGCCTTCCGGCGTCTCGATGGCTGGGGGTGATAGCCCGATTTTGTTGGCATCCCACCACGCCCCGCGCCTCGCTTGCAATATCATCCTGTGGCTGCCCCAGTGTCGCAGGTCGGGCGAATAGGAAATCCAGATATGCGCCCCCTGCACCGTCATGGGGCGATGAATCAGCGCCCAGTGTCCACCGATGCGTCTGGGCAACAACGCCGCGTCTTTGTCCTCAGGGGGCATGATGACCCCAAAGCGTTCAAAGTGGCGAAAATCCTCGGTGAGCGCGAGCGAGACACCGGGACCTCCGCGCGAGTAGGAGGTGTAGGTTACCGCGTACTTGCCCAGCTCCGGCACATAGACGATACGAGCGTCCTCGATGCCCCAAATCTCTTCCGGGTGATGCTCGGGGTCAGGCAGGAGCGTCGGCTGCCTGTCGATTTCCCAGCCATCCACCCCGTTACGCGAGCGCGCCGCGCAAAAGTGCGAGATACCACGCCTGTCCTCCACCCGGCACAACAACAGGGTCGTACCGTCAGGCAGCTTGGTCGCGCCTGCATTAAAGACGGTATTGATGGCGTAGGGCCAGTCGGCAGCGGTGAGAATCGGGTTACCCGGGTAACGGTGTAGCAATTGCTGATGATGACCGTTGTTGCGCCTTACCGCGTTCATGGTTCCACCCATTGGATGTGCAAAGAATGAAAATCCTCCTCTTGTATGTACTATCGGTCAAGAACACAGTTTGTCTAGTGGTACGTCAAGTCTGAAATTTTTGGGGGGTCACGCTCCGTCGTGACCCAAACAGACGGCTCGGCAGGAGCCTCGCCCTCCCAATATAATACCCTGTAACTTATTGCGAATCCAGATGTCCTTGTAGCCACTGCAGCAGGCGTACTGTCCACCTTTTGTCCAGCCCGTCGTTGCGCACCGGGCACTGCGGTGAATGCAGGCAGCTGGGGCAACCCTCTACACAGGAGCACTCGCTCACCAGCGCGGTTGCCATCCGCAACAGGCTCTCCATCTCCTCGTACGCGCCTTTGCTGATGCCTGTGCCTCCGGGGCTGGTGTCGTACAGGAAGATGGCACTGCGCCCAAACGCGGGATACAACCAAGTGAAGTGGCTGCCCACGTCCATCCGTTCGCAACCGCAGGTCAGCGGAACCACCGCCTGCAGGGCATGTTCCGCACCGTGCATTGCCATCACCCAGTCGGCGGAACGGCTCAGCGTGGCTCTATCCATATCACGCGCAAGCAGGGCGAGTACGTCCAGCACGCCCCCGTCGTGATGCAGATACCCCTCCGCCTGCTGCGAACGGCTGAATTGCAGGATGTCGAACGCCAGCCATGCACCCTCGGTTTGATAAGATTGCTCGGGCATCGCCAGCGGCTCCATGTCGATCACCTCGCCGCTGCGGAGATGTTTGCGACGGAAGCCCACCACCTGTTCACTCACCAGCACCTCTCCGAAGCCCACCTCTATCGCCCTCAATCGGCGACTGTCACGGATGCGCAGCACCTGCAGGTCTACGTGCACCAGAGGCTCGGTGTAATAATCCGCCCAGATGGGGGTGGCGAGGGCAACCCGCTGCACGTCGTCCAGGCTCTCGATAAAGTAACTCTCGCCCTGATGCAGATAGACCGCTCCCGGATGCACCGTACGATAGGCACGCTCCATCTCCACTCTACCCAGCTCCATGCCGGTCGTGCTCTCTCGAATCACCACCGCCTCGCCCGAAGCGGTGCGTATGGACACCTCTGCCGCCGGGTATCCACCACCGAAATAGTACCATCGTCCATCGCGCGCCCCCAGTTTGCCCTCACCCATTAGTTCGGCGATGGCACTCATGCAGCTTTCCGCATTGCCAAAGAGCGTATAGTCATCCGGCTCCAGAGGCTTCTCGTGCGCGGCACAACAGAGATGCGCCCTGAGGACAGGATGGTTGGTTGGATTGAGGCGCACCTTTTCCACCGGCTGCCCAAAGAGGTATTCTGGGTGGCGCATCAGGTACTGGTCCAGCGGGTCGTTCTGCGCCACGAGGATAATCATCGCTTCTCTGTCGCGCCGTCCCGCCCTGCCTGCCTGTTGCCATGTGCTGGTGATGCTGCCGGGGTAGCCTGCCATCACCACCACGTCCAGCCCGCCGATGTCCACCCCCAGCTCCAGCGCGTTGGTGCTGACTACGCCCAGCAGTTCTCCATTGAACAGTCTGCGCTCGATCTCGCGTCGTTGCTCCGGCGTGTAGCCCGCGCGATACGACATCAGCCGCTCCTTCAGCTCAGGGGCACGTCGCTCCGCCAGCTCGTGCGCGTAGCGCAGTATCAGCTCGGTGGTCACGCGCGCCTTGGCGAAAACCAGCGTGCTCCAGCCTGTTTCCGCCAGCGCGGTCATGATGGCGGCGCTCTCCACGTTGGTGCTCAGCCGCTCAAAGCTCTCGCCGATAACGGGCGGGTTCCACAGCACAAAATAGCGTTGCGGGCGAGGTGCGCCATCTTCCTGAACCAGCCTGCAGGGTAGCCCCGTGAGCGTTTGCGCTGTCTCCTGCGGGTTGCCCACTGTGGCGGAAGTGAGGATGAACTGCGGACGTGCCCCGTAAAACTCCGCCAGCCGACGCAACCGGCGCAACACCAGCGCCACATGCGAGCCAAACACGCCGCGATAGGCGTGCATCTCATCCACCACCACATACCGCAGTTTGCGCAGGAAACTCGCCCAGGAGGAGTGGTTGGGCAGAATGCCCACATGTAGCATGTCGGGATTGGTTAAGACGATATGCGCCCCGCGCCGGATGGATGCCCGCTCGTGCTGAGGGGTATCGCCGTCGTACACGCCAAAACGCACCTGCGGGAACAGCCCTAGGTCGTTCAGCTTCTCCAGCTGGTCGCGTGCCAGCGCCTTCGTGGGGAAAAGATAGAAGGCGGTGGTATACGGGTTGGTCAGCACGCTTTCCAGCACGGGCAGATTGTAGCACAGTGTCTTGCCGGAGGCGGTCCCACTCACCACCACTACGTTTTCGCCGCGGCGCGCTGCTTCCAGAGCCATCGCCTGATGACTGTAGAGCACCCCAACACCCTGCGCCCGCAACGCGCGTTCCAGCGGTTCCGGTAGAGGACGGCTGATGGTGCCGGTGCGCCCGGCGGTGGCTTCCAGCAGGTGAACATGTACTACCCGCTTGCGCACCTCCTCGTTCTGCAGGAACATCTGTAAATACTCGGCGAGACGCATCCTCCTCCGTCCCTCTTCTGATAACTGTACCCTGAATCATACTGCGATTCGGGCGCGGAAGACAACAGAGGAGTGGCAGAGGTATATCGCCGGTTTGCGCGAACAACACTGCAAGACGAGCTGAACAAGGCGGGGTTGTGATAGCGGACTGACCGGTTTGTCATGCTGAGCGTCAGCGAAGCATCTCTACACGAGAGAACGAGCTTCTTCGCTTCGCTCACAATGACGGGCAAGCAGAACCTTCCTGCCAAGGTCAAAATAACGTTGTAACCGCAGGCTAAAGCCTGCGGCTACATCCAGAATACGCACCTACCACCGCTTCAGTCCCGGGTACGGCGCCCTGAGCGTGTACACCGCGTTCGTCTCCGTTTCCGTGATGAACAGCGTGCGGTGGTCGCGACCGCCGAACTCCACGTTGGTAGGGTTGTTGCCTCCTGCGGGATAGCTGCGCCATACCTTGCCATCGGGACTAACCACCAGCACCTTGCCTGCCCCGAACTGCGCAATCCACAGGTTGCCGCGCACGTCGAAGCGCATTCCGTCCGGCCCGCCGGGGGGCGGCAACTGGATAAACACCTCCATCTCACCCAGCGTGCCGTCGGCACGTACGGGCCAGCGCAGGATGCGGTTGCGCGGCGACTCCGCCACATACAGCCACTTCTCATCCCGGCTCAGCGCGATGCCGTTGGGGAACTGCAGCCCTTCCGCCAACCGCTGTACCTTGCCATCCGCGTTGCGCCGATACACCGCGCCGATGGGCTTGTCCCACGAACCGGCCGGGTCGGTGAAATACAGGTTGCCCTTCGAATCGAAGCAGAGGTCGTTAGGACCTAAGAAGGGCTTTCCATCACACTCTTCCGCCATGATTTCCGCCCTGCCGGTGCGGTCAAAACGCACAATCGCCTTGCGTTTATAGTCACACACCCACAATGTGCCGTCCCTAGCGAAGGTGGAGCCGTTGCCACTGCCCGGCGCCTTCGCGAAGACCTCCACCCTGCCGTCGGGGTATACCCGGTGGATATTGTCGCTCTGGCAGTTCACCACGTACAGGTAACCGGTGCTGCGTTCGTAAGCCGGTCCCTCGCAAAACTGGAAACCCTCTGCCAGTTTGGTTAACTCCGGTGCTCTCTGTGCCATCACCATTCCTCCTGCCAGCAAAAGCGTTAGAACCCATTGGCTCTGCGCCATCGGTGCTCACCTCTTTTCGTCGAGGATGTTCGCTATCCATCTCCCTTTCGCCTGCACACGTCTGCCCGGATGCGATATAATGTGAAGTGGTAACTGTTCTCTGGGAGGGATAACCATGCTACCCCCGTTCAAAAACGAACCGGTGGTGAACTTCAACGAAGAGGTTCATCGTCAGCGAATGCTGGAAGCACTGCGCAAGGTGGAAAGCGAACTCGGCAGAGAGTATCCCCTCATCATCGGTTGCGATAAGGTCATGACCCCCGACACCTTCACCTCTATCAACCCCGCCCGCCCATCGCAGGTGATCGGGCGATTCGCCAAAGCCACCCCCGAGCTGGCGGACAAAGCGATTCGCGTGGCGTACGACACCTTTCGCACCTGGAGCCGCGTGCCCTATGACGAACGCGCCCGCTACCTGCTGAAAGCGGCCGCCATCATGCGTCGGCGCATCTATGAGCTGTCCGCCTGGATGGTAGTCGAAGTGAGCAAATCGTGGGTGGAAGCGTACGCCGACGTGGCAGAGGCGATAGACTTTATGGAGTTCTACGCCCGCGAGATGATGCGCCTTGGTCCTCCCCAACCGGTAGTGGATTACCCGGGCGAGGAGAACGAACTGCGCTACATCCCGCTGGGCGCAGGGGCGGTCATCCCGCCGTGGAACTTCCCCCTGGCAATCCTGACGGGGATGACTACCGCCGCCGTCGTCACGGGCAACACGGTGGTGTTGAAGCCTGCCTCCGCCGCGCCCACCATCGCCGCCAAGTTTATGGAGGTAATGCAGCAAGCCAGCCTGCCCGCTGGGGTGGTTAACTTCCTGCCGGGACCGGGCAGCAGCGTCGGCGACGCACTGGTCACCCACCCCCTCACCCGCTTCATCGCCTTCACCGGCTCCAAAGAGGTTGGCTTGCGCATCCATGAGCTGGCGGCGAAGCCCCAGCCCGGACAGGTCTGGCTGAAGCGCACCATTCTGGAGATGGGCGGCAAAGACTGCATCATTATCGACGAGGACGCCGACCTCGAATCGGCGGTGGAGGGCGTCAACTGGTCTGCCTTCGGTTTTCAGGGGCAGAAGTGCTCCGCCTGCTCGCGTCTGGTGATTCATCAGGCGGTGTACGACCGCTTCCTGGAGATGGTGGTGGAACGCGCCAGGCAGAATACCGTCGGCGACCCAGTGGACGGGCGCAACTTTATGGGCGCGGTGATCGACGAGGCGGCGTTGCGCAAAATCACCGGGTATATCGAGTTGGGCAAGACGGAAGGCAAGCTGGTTCTGGGTGGTGAGAGACTGCCGGGCGAGGGCTATTTCCTGCCTCCCACCATTTTCGCGGATGTAGACCCCAACGCCCGCATCGCGCAGGAGGAGATATTCGGACCGGTGCTGGCGGTCATCAAGGCGCGAGACTTTGACCATGCGCTGGAAATCGCCAACGGCACGGAGTACGGCTTGACGGGCGGCGTCTACTCCAACAACCGTCGCCATCTGGAGCGCGCCCGCTACGAGTTCCACGTGGGCAACCTCTACTTCAACCGCAAGATTACCGGTGCGCTGGTGGGGGTACAACCCTTCGGCGGTTTCAACATGTCGGGAACCGACTCGAAGGCAGGCGGTAGTGACTACCTGCTGCTGTTTATGCAGGCGAAATCGATCAGCGAACGGTGGTAGGCTTTCAGCCCCCTCCGGACAGGAGGGGGCTTTCCC
>CALJAP010000071.1 GCA_938027655.1 uncultured bacterium
CCGCGCGTTTTGGGCAGGGGATGAAGTTGGCAGAAGCGTTGCATGATTGACAGGATAGTCTTGGCAGACACAGTGGTGAGCGTGACTTGACGCATGAGACTACGTTTAGTGTGACGGCGTTTCATGGCAATAATGATACCCCATATCCCAAGATTTTTCGAACAGCCTCATCAGAACGTTACGCAACGGAGGCACGCACGCAGGGGATACTGTCAAGGTGACGGTCAAACCTCTCTTTCCACGATATAATCGCACAGCGCCATAAGGCTCTCGCGTATGGTGCTGGATGGGAGCAGGCAAAGCGCCTCCGCCGCTTGACGCACATGATGCGCCGCGATAGCCTGCGTCTGGGCAAAACCGTCGTAGCGACGAATGATTTTGACCACCTGCTGTATCTCCCCGTCTTTCACCGGCGATTCGATCATCCGCAGCAGTCGCTCGCGGTCTGCAGGGGTAGATTCACGCAACGCAATAATCAACGGCAGGGTAAACTTGCCCTCGCGCAGGTCGTTGCCTACCGGTTTACCCATGCGTGCAGGGTTGCCAATATAGTCCAGCAGGTCGTCGGCAATCTGAAATGCCATACCGATGTGGTATCCATAGCGCGATAGAGCCTCTACGATAGGTTCGGACGCGCCTGCCACCAACGCCCCCGCCCGACAGCATCCCTGAATGAATACCGCCGTCTTCTTGCGGATGATGTCGAAGTAGGTCTGCTCGGAGATGGAGGCGTCACCGGTGTGAATCATCTGCATGACCTCGCCCTCGCTCATCTCAATGGCGATCTGGGAGATGGTGCGAATAATAGCGATGTCTCCATCCTCCGCCAGCAGGTTCATCGCTTTCGCCAGCAGATAGTCGCCCGTTAACACCGTGACCCCGTTGCCGAACAGCGCACTGGCAGTAGGGCGTCCGCGACGTGTGGTGGTGTTGTCTACCACGTCGTCGTGGATGAGGGTAGCGGTATGCATTAACTCTACAGCAGCCGCCAGAGGAATCAGGCGGTTTCTCTCCACCGGCAAACCCGTTGCGTACGCGCTGAGGCAAACAAGGGCAGGGCGCAGTCTCTTGCCTCCCGATGACAGCACATGTCCGCCCAACGACCATATCGTACGCACCGGAGAGGAAATCTCCTGCTGGATGCGCTCCTCTACTGCCTGCAGGTCCGGCAGAACCGCCTCCAGCAGTTTCGCTATATGTGGGTCGGCAACAGGTGTCGTGAAAGTGGTTATCGTGCTCATGGTTTAACCCCGGAATGGATGCAAACGATGCCAAAAGTCAATTCGCGCCACGCCACCTCCACAAAGCCCGCTTCGCGCAGAATTTGCGCCAGCTTCTCCCGCTCGGGGAAGTAACGCACCGAAGTGGGCAGATAGGTGTAAGCGTCCCTGTGGCTCAGCAAGCCACCAATGCATGGAAGCAAGTGGTGGAAGTAGAGGTTATATATTGAACGAAACGGCTGGCGACGTGGCAGGGAAAACTCCAGACACACCAACCGCCCGCCGGGTTTCAACACACGCCACATCTCGGCAAAGGCTTTGCGGATGTCCACCACGTTGCGGATGCCGAACGCTACCGTGACCGCTTCAAACGAGTCAGAAGCGAAGGGCAGTTGCAAGGCATCGCCGAGCACAAGCGTTATCTGCCCCTGACGAGAATGCGTCCGTATCTTTTTTAAGCCCAGGTGTAGCATCGGCTCGCAAAAATCCACCCCAACAACCATGCCGCCTGAGCCTACTTCGCGCGCGAGGCGAAGGGCGAGGTCCGCCGTGCCGGTGCAGACATCCAGTGCGGTATCCCCCGGTCGTAGCCTTGCTTCTCTGGTGGCAGCCTCACGCCAGCGGTGGTGGATTCGCAGGCTGAGCAGGGAGTTCAGCAGGTCGTAGCGTGGCGCGACGCGCGCAAACATGTCGCGGACGTACGAGCGCTTCTGCTCCCCGATAATTTTCGATTCGTCCAAAGCAATGCTCACCGTGCGTTCCTGACGTGTACTTTTTCACTAATTACCGCAACGAGTATACCTGATTCACCTATCGACGTTCAAACATGGCGGTAAGGTCCCGACCAATCTCCGCAATGCAGAACCTGCCATATATGTTGCAAACCCCATGCCATGAGCGCGAGGTCTATGGCGTTTTGTCCCGCTTGTGGCAGGTAGTAGTAGTGCTCAAACGGGTGCAGAAGGCTCATCGGCAGGTAGGTCGCTCCCTGCCACAGTAACCACCAGCCGAACCAGCACCACGAACGCCACACTGCTACCAGCACGCCCGGAAAGGCAAGGTCGGCAATCAGTGTATCCCAGGCGTCCTTGAAGAAGAACAGGTAAGGATTCAAGCCGACGGTTTTCCAGTAGCGGAGGTGGCTCAGAATGGGAAACAGTATCTGTGCAAGATGAATGATTCCGAGAGCGGGAGCAGAGCGCAGCTGTTGCTGTTGGTAACCGCTGAGTGTGGGGGGCAAAAGTGTAAAACGCAGCAGGAGGTATCCTGTCGCTATCGCGATCACGGCGCCGCACGCTACCCCTGCTCGCCACCTCCATTCCCCGCGCATCGCCACAGCAAGAACCGCTATGATGGGAACCAGCGTGAGCGGCTGTTCGTATGCACCGACCGCGCCTGCGTACAACAAGCTGGCGACAAGAAGGGATTTCCACCGTCCCGAATCTCCCCAGCGAACGAACCACCAAACACTCCACACCGTCAGGCAGGTTGCCAGCAACGCGGTGCGCGAGGGAACCCACACAATGAGCCGCTCATAACCGCTGTGTACCAGCCGGTCCCACCCCCAGAAGAACGCGCCTGCCCCCAGCCAGAGTTGCCAGCCACGCTCGTGCAGGAGATTTTTCCACCTCTCTGTTTGCCATGCGCGATGGGACGCGCCCGCGATGAGAGCCCACAACGCTATCAGCCACCACGCGGAGATACCCCGCAGGGTGGTCAGCGCATCTGTTTGCTGAAGGCTCAAGGTGACCGCTCCTGCCAGCGCGAACAGCCTCACCTGCTGTTCCCCAGCAAGCAAGTGCGACAACCACCGACGCGTGCACCACAGGCCTAGTGCGTAGACACCGATTGTCGTCAGCACCGCTAACAGCCAGTTGGTCAGCCGGTACCCCCAGCCGGTTTCGCCGTACAGGGTGTAGTCTATCAACAGGGAGAGACAGGTGGCGGGGCGATAGAAGCGGTTGTGCAGGAACCAGTCGCCCGCAAACCAGTGCCACCAGCCGTGCATCCCTCCCGTTTCGCGCATGGCGTCTAGCATGGCGGTGGTATCGGTGTCGGCGCGCAGGGGGGCGTTCGCTACCACCTGCCTCAGTCCGGGCAGGTTGGCGAG
>CALJAP010000072.1 GCA_938027655.1 uncultured bacterium
CCCTCCTTTGACGTTGTTACCTCAGCCACTCTATCACCCGAATCAACAACCCGCAACCAACTACGGTCAGGAACGCCCACAGGCTCAATCTCCGCCACCGCTCCGTCTTTTCCGATAACGGCAGCACAAAGTGCGTCCACAGTATCGCTACCAGCGCACCCCAGAAAGGCACCACCAATGGATGGTACTGAGTCGCTTTCGCCCATTCGCCACTCACCAGCGCACAGGTGGCGCGCGTCATGCCGCAGGTCGGGCACGGTTTCCCCGTAAGCACCCGAAAGGTGCATAGGGTGGGACCATGTTCCACATACGGCTGCAGGAAATACGCCCCTGCCCACACTACGCCCAGCGCCGTTGCCAGGAGCAAACTCCGCCACATCGTATACCTCTACGCCATCACTGCAGCGACCACATCGAGATGAAGGCTGCGATCCACGCCAACATTCCAATCGCCCACAGCACCAACGACACAATGCCCAGAATGTATCCTGCCTGCGCCAGCCCACGCCCTTCCACCGGTGCCAGTCCCTGATCGATGCTGCTCATCTCCTGCTTACCGACGATAATCGCCGGGATACCCAGCAACCCACAGCAAAGCAATCCCAATATCCCCAACACCAGCGCCGTGGTGGCTCTACTGCTCGGACCGCCTCCGGTCATCGCGCGGGGCTGTTGATAAGCCGGCGGCACCATCTGGCTGGGAAACAGGTGGCTCAGCTCGGGCAGTAGGCTCGCCCGCATCTGGGTGCCCGTGAACTCGTCCTCCAGCGTGGTGTTAGGCGCAACACGCCCCTCGCGCACCCACTGCTGGAGCGTCTCGATGTCCGCCGGACCGTAACGGTTGCCGTCATGCGCAATCACATAATAGCCCAATTCGCTTCCTCCCCCGAGAGCGCATGTCCTCCTTACACCTTACGCGCCGGTCGCCGGCTGCGTGCTGGGCACGCCTGCAGGTTGTCGCCCGTCTGTCTTCTGCAGGTAGCGCTCGCGCTCCTCCTGGCGCAGTGTTCGCCATATCAAGAACTGCTTGCGTAGGGTATTCAGGAAGCGGCGGTTCACGCGCTTCCAGTTGGCGATGTCGCCGCTCAGGCGCGTCAGCGTCAGGTGCAGGTCGTACACGTCGGGCATGTCTGTCGGTGTGGCTTCGATCTCCACGTTCTGGCTGACGCCCAGGTCAAACGGCGCGACCCACGCGGTGCAAGTAATGCGGTAAGCGGTACCGCCATCGTGCTCGTACTCTTCGGCTTTCACACCCTGCGTCACGAAGTCGCCGATAGAGTACTCCTCATACGCCTGCAGCCACTCGCTGAGGAAGGAGTTCAAGCCCGCCGCCTGCACGCGCGTCACCGAGAAGGGCATCGGGATACGCCATACGTCGCCTTCCGGCTCCGGCACGCGCCACGTGCGCTCCAGCGCAGGCGTTGCCACTTCCGACGCCTTCCGTGCGGGATAGATGGTGGAACCCAGCACGGTTGCCACCACAATCAGCGTGGAGACCACCGCCGCCATCGACGAGAAGTTCAGATACAGCCCCGGCACGTTCAGCCAGACAATCATCTTCGCGCTGAGCTGACCGAGGAAGTATCCCGTCACCGAGCCGATGATGGCGTATACCATCGCCTCCGCTAGGAACAGCAAGCCGATGTGCGTGGGCGACAAGCCCAGCGAGGAGAAGATATGGATCTCCTTCACGCGCTCATACACGCTGCTCAGCATCGTCTGCAACACGATGAGCGCAGCAATCAGCACGGGGATAACGATGAACTCGATGCCCCGTCCCGATGTGGCTGCCAGCGTGGAATACCGCCATGTCCTGTCGCCCTGACCCGCATAGATGTTCAAGCCCAGACGCGGCATCAGCTTATCCAGCACCACCCGCACCTCTTCGGGTGTGGCGAAGGAGATGGCGATACTGCGTATCTCGCCGCCGATGTTCATCAGCGTTTTGTACGGGATGTAGAAACAGGCATCCGGCTCAAGGTGCACGTACTCGCGGAAGCCCGCTTCACCAGCACCTGCGCCCTGTCGCTGCATCTTCTGCATCAGGATGAAGTCCACCGGAGTCAGCGGCTCGCGGTCGAGGTCAGTAATCTGTTTGAACTTCTGGCTATCCAGAATACCGACCACCGTGTAGTCCACGCCGCTGAAGTTCACCTTCGCCTTGCCCACGTCCTCCGGCTCGATGCGCAGCTGCTGGGCGATGGCAGTGGGCACGATAGCCGCATAGCGGTCACCGTCGCGGAACCAGCGCCCCGCTACCAGCGCCTTTTGTGGCTGAGTAACCTCCGACTCGGCAGGAGACAACCCGACAGCCGCTTTGGCATCATACTGGCGGTCGCCTCGGCGCAGGGTGAGAAACGACTGCTCACCGAACGCCGCTCCGAAGAACCACGAACGCGGTGCCACCGCCCTGTCGCGGAACTCGTCATACAGCAAGCGGTACGCCGGCTCCTGAAGCGGCTCCCACAGCGCAGTACGAATCATGATGCCGTTGTACAACGGCGTGCCCGGCGCGGGAACCTTGTTGAAGCGCAACACGTTCACAATAGAGGTGAACGACAGCACGATGAACGTGAGCAGAATCAACGTGATACTGGTAAGCAGTGTTCGCGCCTTGCGCCGGCGCATGTTGGACACGCCCAGGTTGAACGCCGCAAACGCCACGCTCACCCGTCCGATGTCCGCGCGGTGGATGCCGCTAATCTGGCGGTTCAGCTGCTTCAACTGCTCCTCGAATTTGCCCCCTATCATAAAGCTCACCAGAAGGGACAGCGCCAACATGATAAACGCCAGCAGCACCACGAACAGGTTGCTCACCAGCTGGAACGCCGGGTGTATCTGGCTAAACGCGAAGAACACCAGCAGGAAGATGATGAACGCCGCGAGCAGCTGGCGCTTGAGGTCGCTGAAGCCGAACAACAACCTCTCCATGAAGTAGGCGAACGGCATCAGCAGGAACATGTAGAAGATGACACCGCGCACCACGTCGTTGGCGGTCGCCTGCACGTCGGGATAGGCACGCGCCTCGTAGCCCCATGCCGCGCGAGCATAGGTGTCGAAGGTCGCATAGTCCTTGCGTTCTAGCGCATCGCGAGCTTTATTCAGATGCTCTTCCGCCAGGCTGTGCAACTGCTCCAGTCCCTCATTGATGATGCGGAAGCGACGCAGACGGCTCATGCGCCACTCGTCCAGATTCCACATGTCCTCCGCGACGCGCAGGGCGGTGTTGGCAATGGTGCCGCCGCGTGCAATCAGGTCGCGCTCGGTCAGCTCCCGCTCCGAGAAGGCGCGTACCACGAACCCCTGTGCTTCTTCCGCGCTTCCAGCAACCAGATACCCTTCCCCTTCGGGTTTTTGCTTCGTCGAGTTAATCAGCAAGAACCGGGTGGCTCCGGGTCCCACGCCCATCATAATCTTGATGCGCGAACCCGGCTGCGCAAATACCACCGCCACGTCTTCCACATAGGAGGTCAGCGAGTAGTCCTGCACCGTCGCCAGCGTGTAGCCGTACATGCGGGGCTGTCCGTTGGTCTCGCCGTCCAGAACGTCCATTGTCGTCAGCGCACGCAAAGCCTGCTGGTCTACCAGGTCGTAAATAGAGGTCGGCACACAGCGGAAGACCACGATGCGGGTGGTCTTGCGCCCGGTGGACATGGTGAAGTCGATGGCGTATTCGCTTGCGCCGGTCACCCCGAGGTCGGGAGCAAATTCGATCTCCCCTGTCTGCTCGTTGAGGCGATAGGCGGCGATACTCGTCATGCGGTTCCAGCCGTACGCGGTGATGGGCGGGATACCGGGGAAGCGGAAGTAGGCGTCCTCGCCCACCATCTGAATCATGTTGCCGCGCACGCCCATGAAGGTCTTGGTGGCATGGCGCACTACCGCCAGCGAGCCGGGCACCGGCTGGTTGGGGATGAAGCTCTTGCGCGGGTCAAACAGCACCACCTGCCCATCCAGCGTGCCGAACCCACCCTGCAAGCCCATCGTCTGGAAGTTACCCGGCTCGGAGATGGGGAAGCGCGGCACGTTCAGCTCGCCCGGCGCGTTGGTGTCGTTCAGGATATGATACAGTAGAGCGGCAATCAGCTTCGTCTGGCGCGTGACGTTCGCCACGTTCACCTTCTCCGGCGTGTCGAAGGGGGTGTCCACCAGCGCACGCGAGTCGTCGGTGGTGCAGAAGGTCATGCCGTTCGCGCCCGATAGGGTAACCACCTCCGCGTCGAAGGCGAACTTGCCCGGCAGATAGTTGCGCCAGTTTTTGCCCTCCACCGGGTTCACGCCGTCGGCGAACGCCTTCTTGTGGTCAAAGCCGAGCACGTAGCCCACCTTCTCAGCGTTCTCGCGGCAGATGCGTGCGGTGTCCGAGAAGCGGTTCTGCACGTCCTCGCGCATGTCGTAGAAGTAACCTTTGTAGAACAACCCCACCTGCCGCGACTTGCTGGACAGGTCCAGCGACAGGAAGAGGTAGATGTCCAGCAACCTCTTCTGCTTCGGCTTGATGCCCACCGCGCCGACCAGCGAGTTCACCAGACGCTGACCGACGTTCGGTCGCTCCAGCTCGAACATGTGACGGTCCATCCACTCGCGCACGCCCTGCAAGGAGAGGAAGTGCGCACTCGTGGCGATGAACATGATGGTACGCTTGGGCGGGTTCGCCTTGTAGGCGCGGGCGACCTCTAACAGTCCGGCAAGACCGCACGCGCTCTCCGCACCGGGCGCAAGCGCAGGCACGGCGGACATGGCATCGTAGTAGGCGGAGATGACGATAATCTGGTTCTTAAACTTGGGGTCGGTCCCTTCCAGCCAGCCGATGATGTTGCGCGCGGTGCGTCGCTCCCAGGGCATATTGCAGAAGAGCGTGCCCTGTACCTCGCGTTGCTCGGCGGTGAGCGCAAGCAGCGGCGCGGCGTCGCTCTTGCGGATGTAGAAGCGCGGAACGGTGACCGGAATGCCGATGAACTTGGACTCCGCCTCGCCGCGCATGGTGGCGTTGGGTTCGATAAAGATAACCGCCTTTGCGCCCAGGCGCGGGGCGTTCAGCCAGTCGGTGCTGCAGTTGAAGTCCACCAGCACGATGCTGCCCTCCACGTTCTTGCCGCTGAAGTGGGGCAGTTTGCCGTCGCGCGCGTAGATGACCGGTCCCGTGATGCCTTCCGGAGGCAGCTGGGAGGTACGCACGAGGTTGGGCCACATCGCGTAGAGGGGGAACTCGCGATTGCCCACCTGCAGTTTCGCTCCTTTGTCCACAGGCACGGTCACCGTGAACTCCTCTGTGGTCACCCGTTGTAGCCCAATCTGGCGAAACTGCTCCTCAATCCACTTGGCTGCCTGCTCGGAGCCCGGATACCCCGCGACACGGGAGGGATACGAGGAGAGCTGATACACCGTCTGGCGAATACGCTCGGAGGAGACGGCTCCCGCCAGACGCTTATAGGCATCGGCTACTTCGGGGGCAACCGAAGGCTGGCTCCACGCCACCGCAGTCAGAACCCCCAACCAGAACAGAGGCATCCACGCCCGCATGAAACGCACCGTCATGTTCGTCACCTTCTTCGGCGTTTGGCTTTACCTTATGATAACATAACCGGCAGCGCGTGTGAAGGGGGATAC
>CALJAP010000073.1 GCA_938027655.1 uncultured bacterium
GCGAGCAGATGCGCTTTGTGTTCGTGGATACCATCGACGAGGTGCTGAGCGAGGCGCTCGCCGCAAAACGCCGGATACGCAAGCGTGCCGAAGAGAAAGTGACAGCAGGCGCAGTCACCTAAAAGCGACATCGTGGCGGAGTGAAGGATATACAGCTATCCTTCGTGGAGGCGTAGCATGAAAAAGGCAGTTGCAATACAGATACCATTGGATTGGCTGGAGGGAATACCTCCGGAGTCAACAACGCTACAACACATTTTTCGTATGGGGCTCTACCATTACAAGGTAGAACGCGCGATAGCAATGTATACAGAGGGGGTCGGCTCGCTCGGCTATATCGCTGAACAGCTGGGTCTATCCAAGAGGGACATCATTCGTGAAGCCCGATTGCGAGGCATCGTTCCAGACGTATCAGAAGAAACCGTTCGGGAAGAGATGGCAAACAATGCCTCCTACAATCAGTAATGCCGGTCCGTTGATGGTGCTGGCGAAAATCAACGCGCTTTACCTGCTCAAACTGCTCTACGGACAGGTAATCTTCTCCACGGGTGTTTACGAAGAGGCAGTCGCACAGGGGATGCGGAGGGGCTACGATGATGCCCACACATTGTATCGGTTCTTGCAGCAGGAGGGATGGTCCCCCACTGCAGTAGACAACATTCCTGTTGAAATCGCGGCGTTACCGCTCGACTGCGGAGAGAAAGAGAGTATTGCCCTAGCGCTCTCCCTACAAGGACTGCTTCTCATGGATGAGGAGCAAGGACGTGAGGTCGCCAGGATGCATAGGCTACAGGTGCGCGGTACGCTCGGAGTGCTTGTTCAGGCGTATCGACAAACGATAATTCCTGCAGAACAACTGCGCGTCTATTTTATGGAAATCGAGTCTCGCCAGGATATATGGATTAACCCCTCGCTTTGCCGCAGGCTACTGCGAGAGCTGGGGCTGTCATAGCTCCCTACTCCACCGGCGGAAGTGTTGCCGGGTCGCGCCGGCGTACCTTTACCAGCCACCAGCGCACGATGTCATCCACGATGGTATGCATGATAGGAATGTCCAGCAGGCTCAACACCGTACCCACCACCAGTCCGCCGATAACCACCGTGCCCAGTGGCTGGTAGGCGTCGGTGCCTGTGCGCGGGAAGAAAGCGACAGGAGTGAGCGCAATGATAGTCGTGATGGAAGTCATCAGGATAGGGCGCAGACGCTGGGGACACGCCTCGATGACCGCTTGGTTGCGCGGTACGCCCTGCTCGCGGTAACGCATAATGAGGTCAATTAGCAGGATAGCGGTGGTGATGTCCATACCGGTCAACACGATGACCGCCATCACCGACACCGTGCTGAACGACTGCCCCGCCAGCCATAGCGCGATAAACACACCGGAAAGCTCCAGCGGCAGAGAGAAAATCATCTGCGCCGGCTGCAGGAAACCGCGAAACTGCGCGACCAGCACCAGAAAGATGAACACCACCGCTAACTGAAGACCCTGCAGAAGCCGACGGAAGCTGTCCATCATCTGTGTCATGTCACCGCGCACCTCGATGCCGTAACCGGGAGGCCAGTTCAGCTGCATCTGCGCCCGCATCATCACGTCCATCGCTACGTCCATCGAGGGGCGATTCGGCTGGTGCGGTTCGTCAGCAGACTTCCACGGGGGACGATAATCGGCTTTGCGATAGTAGCCCATCACGCTCACCACGCGGCGGAAGTTGTCGCGCTCGATCAGCGTAGGCGTCTCGCGATACTCTACCCTCGCCACCGATTTCAACGGAACCTGTCTGCCGTCCGGTGTGACAATGGGTAGCAACCCGATGTCCTCCGGGCTTTGCCGATGCTCCCCCTCAAAGCGAACCAGCACGGTGCTCTGGCGTTTGTTCTCCAGCCGGAGGAACTCGGTGGTAAAACCGCCTTTGAGCGCGTAGTACGCTTGGTCAGCAATGTCGGCGGGCGTCAGCCCCAACTCCTGCGCTCGACGCGCGTCCACCTTCACCTCGTATGTGGGCTTGGTCATGGACCACGAGGTTGCCACCTGATAGATGTCCGGCACCTGTTTGCGGGCGATGTCCGCTACCTGTTCCGCCAGCATCGAGACGATTTTGAGGTCGGGACCGTACACCAGCAGCTGAATAGGCGCAGCCGAGGACGCCATCACGTCGGAACCCATCTCCTTAATCTGCAGGCGGCGAATGCCCGGAATGGTGGAGGTGGCTTCCTGCACAATGCCGTCCATAATCGTCCAGACGTCGCGCTTGCGGGTGTCTTTATCGGTAAAAGTGAGCATCGCGACCGCGCCGTTAGTAAAGCCCATGCTGTAGCCGTTGAAGTACGCACCGGAGGTGTAGCCCGGTCCTCCCTCGAAGCCGATTTCGATGGAGGCGTGTTGAATCTCTGGGTATTTCTCCATGATTTTCTCCAGCTGGCGCACCGCGCGCTCGGTCGCTGCGTACGACGTGTTCGGTTCCATCTCCAACGTGAGGAACGCCTGCCCTACGTCTGCCAGAGGCATCATCTCCGAGCCGATGAAATAGTAGAAGCCGAAGCCGACGATGATTGTGGAGAAGATTCGCGCCAGGTTCGCAAAGCGGTTCTTCAGCATCCAGCGAATCAGGTTCGCGTAGCCTACTTCCAGCCTGTCCAGCCCGCGCTGGAACGGCGCGAGCGCGAGTCGGTAAAACCACCCCTTCCGCTCGCGGACGGAAACAGCGTCGTCATGAGGCTTGAGGAGATGCGCCGCCATCAGCGCCGTGAGCGTTAACGAAACGAAAAACGATGCCAGCAGCCCGAAGATAATCGGCCACACCAGTCCGACGAACATCAACTGCACAATACCGCCGCAGAACAGCAGAGGGCTGAGCGCAAGCACCAGCATGAGCGTGGAAGCCGCAACCGCCAGACGCACCTCCGTAATACCGTCTACCGCGGCGGTTTTGGGGTCTTTGCCCATGCGCAGGTGTCGCTCCACCGCATGGATATCGATAATGGCATCGTCCACCAGTCGCCCAATGGAGAGCAGCAGACCAATCAGCGTGCTGGAGTTGAGCGTCATGCCCATCGGGATGAGCGCAAGCAGTGCCATCGCCATCGAGATGGGGATGGCGGTCATGGCAATCAACGTACCGCGCCAGTTACCCAGGAAGAAGAGCACCACGATGCCGGTCAGCAGGATGGCTAAGCCCAGCTCCTCCACCATGTTGCGCATAAGGATGCCGACGAACGCGCTGTTGTCGTAGGCGACGCGCAACGTGATGCCGGGGTAGTCGCGCTCGAGGCGTTTTGCCTCCTGCATCACCGCACGAATCACTTGGGGTGAGGAGGCTTCGGGGCTCTGCAACACACTGATTTCGATTGCCTCGTCTACCCGCGACGAGTCGCCGACGCGGTAGTAGTGGTGATAACCGCTGCGAGGCTCGTAGTAGGTATCCTCTACGCGGGCAACGTCCTTGATGTATACAATGCGCCCGTCTACGCTGGCGATGGGATAGTTGGCAATCGTCTCGGCATCGCGCCCCAGCGCGTCCACACGCACAATCTCCTCGTTATCGCCGGCGGTTAAGACGCCTGCAGGCTTGGCGATGTTGTTCTTGTCCAGCGCGTCCCGAACGTGCAGGATGGACAAGCCGTACGCCGAGAGCTTCTGGCGGTCTACTATCACTTGCATCTGCCTGCGGTAACCGCCAAACGCCTGCACCGTGAAGATGTCGGGACTGACCGCTTTGAGGCGATTGGAGATTTCGTTGTCTGCCAGCTCACGCAGCCGCTTCATGTCCCAGCGATTGTCACCGGTGAGGGAGAGTGACAGCACTGGCAGGTTCAGCGGGTCGATCTTGAGCACCCACGAGGGCTTGAGGTTCGCCCCTGTCATTGGCAGGTCTGCCTGAATGACGTTGAGCAGCGCCTGCACCTCCACGAGCTTCTTATCCATGTTGGTGCCGTACGGAAACTCCAGCGAGACGATGCTGAAGCCTTCCTGTGAGGTGGAGCGGATGTAGCGCACGCCGGGCACGTTGATGAGACGCTCCTCAATCGGCTTGGAGATGTAGGTCTCCATCTCCTCTGCGCTTAAGCCCGGCATCATGGACACAATGCCGATCATGGGGCTTTCCACGTAGGGCATGAAGCGGCGTGGCATGGTGAACCCCAGCGCAATCACCGCCAGCACCACCATCGCGGTGTAGAAGGCGATGATGATATACGGGTGCTCGATAGACCACCGTGAAATGTTGAGCGCCCCTTCGGAGACATGCCCCAGGATCCGAGGGGGGGTGTGCTCGTGCGGTTGTTCAGCCATCAGTGCTGATGACCTCCCTCAACCTTTTGCAGCCTCATTCCGCACTTTGGACAGTCACCGGGCTTGTCGGAACGTACCTCGGAGTGCATTGGGCAGGTATACGCTGCTCCATCTGCCGGTTTGCCCGTCGGGGTGTCTTGATGTTGTTGATGTCCGTTTCCGGAGGGTTCCGGTAGCCTCTTGGGACCCGAAACGCCCCACTCCACCGGCGTCACCGGGTCGCCCTCCTTCAGGTACTCGTTGCCCTGCGTGATGACCTCATCGCCCTCGCGCAACCCCGAAAGCACCGCCACCCGTCGCCCGTTCTTTTCGCCCAGCGTAACGTTGACCCGGTGCGCGACATACTTCCCACCGCGCTTCTCGGGCACGAGGTGCATGCCACACTTCGGGCACTTGCCGGGATGGTCGGATTTGACCTCAGGATGCATGACGCAGGTATACGTGACCTTGCCCTCAGCCTGAGCCTGCTGCACCACCCACACGAAGGGCTTGCCGTCACCGTCGCGCTGGACGGCGGACAGCGGCACAGAAATCAGCGGTCTGGGCACGCCTTTGCTGATTTGCATCACCACGTACTGCCCCGGCAGCAGTTTACCGGCGTGGTTGGGCACAACCGCCTCAACGATAACGGTGCGGCTGTGCGGGTTCGCCGCGGTGAAGATAGAGGTTACCCTAGCGTCCAGCCGAAAGGCGGGGTCGGCGGGGACGGTTACCGTGAGGGGATTGCCCTCGCGAATGCCAAGTGCGTCGCTCTCGGCGACGTTCGCCTGCAGGCGCACGCGGTCTATCGTACGCAGTTTCAGCAGCACTGTGCCGGGCATCACCAGCGTGCCTGGGCTGACCAGTCGCTCGGTAATCACCCCCGAAACGGGGGCGGTTATCTGCGTGTAGCCGGTGACGATGGCTTGCGCACGGCGTGCGGCCTCCGCTTGCCCCTGCATGGCAACAGAGCGGGCGACTCTCGCCTGCACCGCCTGTAGCGCCGCGGTTGCCCTCTGGACACCTGCCTGCATGGCTTGTGCCTCACGCTGCGCCTGCGTCCACTGCGCCTCCGCCGCGCCGAGCATCGCCTGCGCCTGTTTCACCCGAGCCTCCGCCTTGTTCAGGCGTACCCGTGCCCTGTTCAGCTCCGCACGCGCCTTTGCCGCCTCCGCCTGCGTGCGCTGGCGCTCCTCTCTGGAGATGGCTCCCGCTTTCAACAGGTTTTCGGCACGGGTGTCCTCCGCTTGCCAGTAGGCGTTGTTCGCCTCCGCCGCCTGTATCTCCGCCAGCATCTCCTCGCGCTCGGCGCGAGCCATCTCCAGCTCCTGTCGGGCAGACTCCAGCTCGCGTCCTGCCCTCTCCACCATCGCCTGCGCCGCATCGCGCTTGCGTTGCACCTCTTCCAGCTCGGCGCGCATCTGTTGCGCTTCGCGCTGCATGGCTTCACGCTCATAGCGTGCTGCGGTGGCGGCTGCCTCTGCCTCCTGCAATCGTGCGGAACGCTCGCGCGAGTCGAGCCGTACCAGCAACTGCCCCTGCTGCACCCTGTCACCCGGATACACCGGCATCTGCATCACCCAGCCCTCCACACGCGCCACGATGTCGGTATCGTTGTAGGCGACCACCGAGCCGGTGTAGGTCACGGTGGGCACGAACGGCTCCGCTCGCACCGTTTGCGTGGCTACAGGTACGGAGCCGACCGGTGTGCCTGTCTGGGTCATGTCCATCGCCTGCGCTTCGATGACCGTCATGGAGCCGGGCGGTCGCTTCGTGCGCACGACGTAGCTGGTACCGGCAAACAACAGGATGATAAACAGCAGAGTGCCCCAGTGTGCCCGAACAAATCGCGCGAGCGTGCTCACGACCATCCCTCCTAATGCGTGCCGTTATGGTGCTCGTGCGCCGGTTGGGAGGTGGCAGGGGTGCTCTTCTGCTCTTTGGCAAACTTCGCCGGTTGCTTATCGAACTGCGGTTTGCACTTGGGGCAGCAGAAGTAGTACACCCTGCCCTGATAGGTGGAAGTCTGCGCCTTGGCGGGGTCTTTCACCACCTCGCCGCTCACCGGACAGCGCACCACCTGCTTTGGGGCGTATTTGGCGGGGTTGCTATTGAACTCACCCACGCACTTGCGGCAACAGAAGTAGATGGTGCGCCCTTCGTACTGCACGCTGGGCGCCTTCTTGAGGTTCTTGATGACCTCATTAGACACGGGGCAGGTCAAGCCGCTGTTCACCGGTGGCTTTTGGGGAGCGGCGACCGCCACCACCGCAAACAGCGCGACCAGCATGGTGAGACCGAACGTTCGCATAGACAGAACCTCCTCTGCAAGCGTGTTTTTACTACAGACTATAGAAACATACGCAAGGAAGTGTTCGTGGTGTTCCTCCTCTCTCTCGTGGGGTGAGGTATTTAGTGTGTGTGGCGACGCTCGGGCGCTCGCTTTATTGTCACAGGGGAGTCGTCTACCTCCGGTTTGGTATCTGCACGCAGGGGGTTGACGACTCTTTTTTCGCAGCTAAACGAAAATTTTTCCATTTTGGGCGCAAAAGGCTTGCATTTTTGCGGGGGATATGGTAGAATAGGG
>CALJAP010000074.1 GCA_938027655.1 uncultured bacterium
GGAGGGCGGTCGTCACACGCCGTTTTTCAGCGGGTATCGTCCTCAGTTTTACTTCCGCACGACGGACGTGACGGGCACGATGAAGTTGCCGGAGGGCGTGGAGATGGTGATGCCTGGGGACAACGTGCGGATAGAGGTAGAGTTAATCGCGCCGATAGCGATGGAGGAGGGCTTGCGCTTTGCGGTGCGCGAGGGTGGTCACACGGTGGGCGCAGGCGTGGTCACCAAGATTATGGAGTAAAAGCAGGGGGCATGGAGTATGGCGCGTCGAGACTTTCAGAACAAGGTACGAATCCGCTTGCGTGCGTATGACCATCGAGTACTGGACCAGTCGGTTCAGAAAATAGTGGACACCGCGCGTCGCACAGGTGCACGCATCTCGGGACCTGTGTTGTTGCCGACGGAGCGCAACCGGTTTTGCGTTATCCGCGGACCGCATATCGATAAGGAGTCGATGGAACACTTCGAGTTGTGTACGCACAAGCGACTTATCGATATTCTGGACGCCGGACCCAAAACCATCGACGCGCTCATGCGGCTGGACCTGCCTAGCGGCGTCGATATCGAAATCAAGTAGGAGCAACCAACAGATGGCGGTACAGGCGATTTTAGGCAAAAAAATCGGCATGACCCAGATCTTCGATGAGACTGGACAAGCCATCCCGGTCTCGGTAATACAAGCGGGTCCCTGCGTGGTCACGCAGGTCAAGACCCCGGAGAAGGATGGGTATGTCGCCGTACAGGTAGGCTTCGGGGAAATCTCCCCGAAGCGCGTCAACAAGCCCATGAAAGGGCATTTCAAGAAGGCGAACGTGCCCCCGATGCGCACTCTGCGCGAGTTGCCAGTGGACGACGTGAGCGGGCTATCGGTGGGCACGGAGATTCGCGTCGCCGATGTGTTCAAGCCCGGCGATAGGGTGAAGGTGACCGGCATCTCCAAAGGACGCGGTTTTCAGGGCGTGGTAAAGCGACACCATTTCCACGGTGGTCCGCAGTCGCACGGTTCGATGATCCACCGTAAACCGCAGTCCAGCGGTGCTACCGATGCCGCTCGCACGTTTAAGGGCGTGAAAAAGCCGGGGCACATGGGAGCAGAGCGCGTGACACAAAAGGGGTTGACCGTAGTGCGCGTGGATGCGGAGCGCAACCTGTTGCTGGTGCGTGGGGCTGTTCCCGGCGCCAACGGTGGATTGCTGACTATCGCCAGGGATGAGAGGGGGTAGGGCGATGCCAAAACTGAGCGTGTACGACAAGACGGGGCAGCCCGTGCGAGAGATAGAGTTGTCGGACAAGGTGTTCGCCGCCGAAGTGCGAACCGACCTGATGCACGCGGCGGTAGTTGCCGAGCAAGCGAACGCCCGACAGGGCACGGCGGACACTAAGACGCGCGGTGAGGTGCGAGGAGGCGGACGCAAGCCCTGGCGCCAGAAAGGCACAGGGCGCGCCCGGCAGGGGTCCATTCGTGCTCCGCACTGGCGACACGGTGGCGTGGTGTTCGGTCCGCACCCACGCGATTACAGCCAGCGGTTGCCCAAGAAGATGCGCCGTGCAGCCATGCGCAGCGCACTCACCGCCAGGCTGGCAGAGGACGCGCTCATCACAGTGGAAAGCATCCGCTTTGACGAGATAAAAACGCGCCATGCGGTGCAGTTCCTGAAGGCACTGAACATCGATGACCCGAACCGCGTGTTGCTACTGCTGCCCGAGCACGATGAGACGGTGTGGAAAAGCTTCCGCAACCTGCCCGGTGTGGAGGTGCGTGTTTCGCCAGCGGTGTCGGTGCGGGATGTGCTGGTGGCACGCCGAATAATCACCACCCCGGAGGCTCTGCAGAAGCTGGAGGAGGTGTGCGCTAGATGAGGTCGCCGTACGAAGTTATCCTGCATCCGGTGATTACCGAGCGGAGCACCGACAACGCCCGCATGGGGCGCTACACTTTCGCGGTCGCACCGGACGCGAATAAGATAGACATCAAACGGGCAGTGGAAGCCATCTATCGTGTGAACGTGCTGAAAGTGAACGTGATGAACGTGCGCGGCAAACGCCGTCGAATCGGGCGGATGCCGGTCGGGGAGACCGCCGGCTGGAAAAAGGCGATTGTGACGGTGCAGCCGGGTCAGCGCATCGAAGCGTTCGAGGTCACGTAGTGGCAACAGGAGGCGCAAAGGAGTAAGCCATGCCGATACGACAGTTAAAACCGACCTCTCCGGGGCGTCGCTTTATGGCGGTGTCCACCTTTGAGGAGATTACCCGTGAGGAGCCCGAGAAGTCGCTGCTGGCGCCGCTGAAGAAAAGCGGTGGACGCAACAATCAGGGACGCACAACCGCCCGCTTCCGCGGCGGTGGGAATAAGCGACGCTATCGGATTATCGATTTCAAGCGCGATAAAATCGGCGTGCCGGGTAAGGTGGTCAGCATCGAATACGACCCCAACCGGTCGGCACGCATCGCTCTGATACAATATGTAGATGGCGAAAAGCGGTACATACTGTGCCCGGACGGGCTGAAAGTGGGCGACCAGGTGCTTAGCGGTGAGAACGCCGACATCAAGCCCGGTAATGCCCTGCCGTTACGAGCGATACCGCTGGGCACGGTGATACACAATATCGAACTCGTGCCGGGCAAAGGTGCACAGCTGGTGCGCAGTGCAGGCACGGCAGCACAGCTGGTCGCCAAGGAGGGCAAGTACGCGCAGGTGCGGTTGCCTTCCGGCGAGGTGCGCATGGTGCACCTTGAGTGCAAGGCAACCATCGGTCAGGTCGGGCACGCCGAGCACGAGAACGAATCGCTGGGCAAGGCAGGCAAGAGCCGCTATTTGGGAAGACGCCCGCACGTGCGTGGCTCGGCGATGACGCCGCGTGACCACCCGCATGGTGGTGGCGAGGGCAAGGCGCCGGTTGGTCGACGGGGTGGTCCAGTTACACCGTGGGGCAAGCCTACACTGGGCAAAAAGACCCGTCGCCGCAAGCCTTCGGACAAGTTCATCGTACGGCGGCGCAAGTAATACGAGCAAGGCGACTGGAGGAGCGTTGGTATGTCACGTTCTATCAAGAAGGGACCGTATGTCGACCCGAAGCTGATGAAGAAGGTGCAGGCGCTCAACGCCACCGGCGAGAAGCGAATTATCAAAACCTGGTCGCGTCGGTCTACCATCCTGCCGGCGATGGTAGGACACACGATCGCAGTGCACGACGGCAGGAAACACGTGCCGGTGTTCATCACGGAGAATATGATTGGACACAAGCTGGGTGAGTTTGCCCCGACGCGCACCTTCCGGGGGCACCCGGGGCACCACACCGACCGTACAACACGCAAGAAGTGAGGCAGAAAGATGGCACACGCAATAGCAAAATACGTGCGTGTATCGCCGCGTAAAGCGCGGTTGCTGATAGAAGCGATACGTGGGCAATATGTACCGGAAGCGATAGCGTTCCTGCGTTTCTCACCGCAGCGCGCTGCCCGTCCCATTCTGAAGGTGGTGCAGTCGGCGGCGGCGAACGCGGTGTTTCTGGCGGAGCGTGATGGGACGCCCATCGACGAGGACTCGCTGAAAATCGTGCATGCGGTTGTAGATGAAGGTCCCCGCCTGAAGCGCTATCGCCCGCGCGCGATGGGGCGCGCCTATCCTATCATCAAGCCCACCTGCCACATCCGGGTGGATGTGGACGAAGTGCCGCGCCCAGAGCCTGCCGGGCGACGAGCGCGACATGGCGGCGGAGCCGCGCCTCAAGCACCGACGAGTGAAAGTTAGCGTGAGAGAACCGGAGGAGGTTCAGTTTGGGACAGAAGATTCATCCAATCGGTTTTCGCGTGGGGATTATCCGCGACTGGGACAGTCGTTGGTACTCGGCAAAGGACTACGCGAACTGGGTATACGAGGACTACAAGATACGTCGCTTCTTAAAGAAGGACTTGCCCAAGCGTCGTCCTGACCTGGCGTCGGCGGCTATTTCGCGTGTGGAGATTGAACGCGCGGCCAATCGGATGGAGGTGAGCATCCTCTCGGCGCGACCGGGCATCCTGATCGGTCGGCAGGGGAGGGGTCTGGAGGAGATACGCCAGGCTCTGGTGCACCTGCTCGACCCGACGTACCGCTGGCGTGCAGCGCGCGACAAAAATGCTCGCCCGAATGTAGAAGTGCACGTGCATGTGCAGGAAGTGAACGAGCCGGATAAGGACGCGCAGCTGGTGGCAGAGAACATCGCCCAGCAAATCTCACGTCGCGTGTCGTACAAGCGTGCCATGCGCCAGGCTATCCTGCGCACCATGCGTGCGGGAGCACTGGGCATCAAGGTGCGCGTAGCAGGGCGACTGGCTGGCGCGGAGATGGCGCGCTCCGAAGTGGACAAGATGGGCAAAATCCCCTTGCAAACGATACGCGCTGATGTGGACTACGGGTTCGCAGAAGCACCGACGACCTATGGCAACATCGGCGTAAAAGTGTGGATTTATCGCGGCGACATTTTGCCCGGTCAGAAGGTGGAAGAGGAGAGCCGAGAAGTAACACCGGTAATCCCGCAGGAGGGCGAGCGCCCCGCCGGGCGCCGCCGCCGGGGTCGCCGAGGAGGAAGGAGGCAACGCGGCAATGTTGATGCCGAAACGAGTTAAATATCGCCGACAGCATCGCGGGCGACGCAAGGGCAAAGCGTCGGGAGCCACCAAGCTGGACTTCGGCGAGTACGGTCTGCAGGCGCTGGAGTCCTGCTGGATGACCAGCAACCAGATTGAAGCGGCTCGTATCGCGATGACCCGTCACGTGCGCCGTGGCGGAAAAATCTGGATTCGCGTCTTTCCTGATAAGCCCTATACCAAAAAGCCTGCGGAGACCCGCATGGGCAGTGGGAAGGGCGCGCCGGCGGGATGGGTAGCAGTGGTCAAACCCGGACGCATTCTGTTCGAGATGGCTGGCGTGCCGGAGGAACTGGCACGCGAGGCGATGCGCCTGGCATCGCACAAATTGCCGATTGCTACCAAATTCGTCACACGACGGGATTTCGAGGGAGAATATGAAACCGTTGAAACCGGAGGAACTCCGCAAGCTGAGCCTGCCGGAGCTGCAGCAGAGGTTGCAGCAGGAGATGGAGAGGCTGTTCCAGCTCCGACAGAACAAAGCGGTGCGGAAGTTGAGTGATACAGCGAGCATCCGCATCACGCGGCATAACATCGCGCGCCTGCACACCATTATCACCGAAAAGCAGCGCGCGCAGAAGAGCGCGTAACGGATGGGGGGAACATCAATGGCTGAAAACGAGGTAATCACGCGCGGGCGCCGCAAAGTGCGCGTGGGCGTGGTGGTCAGCGACCGAATGGACAAAACGGTAGTGGTGGCAGTGGAACGCATCATGCGCCACCCGCTTTATGGCAAAACGGTCAAACGCACAAAGAAGTTCCACGCGCACGACGAGAACAACGAGTGCCGGGTGGGCGATGTGGTGGAAATCATGGAGACGCGCCCCCTGAGCAAAACCAAGCGCTGGCGTGTGTCGCGCGTGGTGCAGAAGGCACAGTAGGGGAGGTATCTGGCAATGATACAGATATACACCCGGCTTAAGGCTGCCGACAACTCAGGGGCACGCGAGCTGATGTGTATTCGCGTGCTGAAAGGATCAAACACGCGCTACGCCCGCGTGGGAGATGTTATCGTGGCGGTGGTCAAGTCGGCAACGCCCGGAATGCCGGTGAAAAAGAGCGATATCGTCAAGGCGGTGGTCGTTCGCACGAAACAACCCATCCGCCGTCCTGACGGGTCGACGCTGCGCTTTGATGAGAACGCTGCTGTCGTGGTGACAAACAGCCTGGAGCCTCGCGGCACCCGCATTTTCGGCCCGGTGGCACGCGAGCTGCGTGAACGCAACTTCATGCGCATCATCTCGCTGGCGCCGGAAGTGCTGTAGGAGAGGAGCACCCATGAGCACCGCAACTGCTAAGAAAAAACAGAACGGACGCGCTGTGCGCCCGCTGAAGATACGCAAGGACGACATGGTGGAGGTTATCGCGGGCAAGGACCGGGGTAAGCGGGGAAAGGTGATGCACACTCTCCCGCGCGAGAACCGCGTGGTGGTGGAGGGCATCAACCTGGTAACTCGTCACCAGAAGCCCCGTTCCACCAGCCGCGCTACCCCGCAAACGCAAACGGGGCGCGTGGTAAAACCGGCTCCTTTGCATATATCTAAAGTGATGCTGGTTTGCCCGCGCTGTAGTCAGCGGACGCGCATCGCCATCTCGTTTACGTCGGATGGCAAGCGGGTTCGCACCTGTAAGAAGTGTAAAGAGTACATTGACTCGGTGTAGATAGCATCCGCCACATCAGGCGGTCATGGAGTGGTGTGAAGCGATGAGTGAAACGACACAAACCCGATATATATCGCGGCTCAAAGAGAAATACTATCAGGAGGTGGTGCCC
Source organism: uncultured bacterium (assembly GCA_938027655.1). Classification (GTDB taxonomy): domain Bacteria; phylum Armatimonadota; class HRBIN16; order HRBIN16; family HRBIN16; genus HRBIN16. Next base: position 6,404 of record CALJAP010000074.1, read on the forward strand.
CAGCTGATGCAACAGTTCGGGTACAGGTCCATTATGCAGGTACCGCGCCTGGTCAAAGTGGTGATTAACATGGGCGTGGGACAGGGAGAACAAGACCCGAAGCAGCTGGATGGGGCAGTGCGCGACCTCGCAGCCATCTCCGGGCAGAAACCGGTGATTACCCGGGCGCGCAAGTCCATCTCTAACTTCCGCATCCGGCAGGGACACCGCATCGGCGCGAAGGTCACCCTGCGCGGCGACCGGATGTACGACTTTCTGGATAAGCTGATGAACATCGTGTTACCGCGCGTACGTGACTTCCAGGGTGTCTCGCCCAACTCGTTCGACGGGCGCGGGAACTTCTCGATGGGAGTGCGCGAGCAACTGGTGTTCCCCGAAATCGTGTATGACCAGGTAGACCGCATTCGGGGCATGGACATCTGCATCGTCACCACCGCGCGTACCGACGAGGAAGCCCGTGCGCTGTTAAAAGCACTGGGTATGCCGTTCCGACAGCGATGACAATGCTGTGGGTGAACAGGACTGTACTCGGGGGAATTGACAACAGGAGGGCGTTTCGGTGAAACAGGTTGGCATCAAAGCGATACGTAACGTGGCTTTCGTAGGGCATGGCGGCTCCGGCAAAACCAGCCTGACGGAGGCACTGCTTTTCACCACCGGCGGTATCGACCGCATGGGCAAGGTGGAAGACGGGAATACCGTGTCGGATTTCGATGCAGATGAGGTCAAGCGCAAAATCAGCATCAACGCCTCCGTGGTGCCCGTAGAGTGGAAAGAGCATAAGATAAACGTTATCGACGCCCCCGGCTACCTCGATTTTGTTGGGGATATGGTGGGTGCGCTGCATGTGGCAGACGCTGCGGTGCTGGTGACCCCGGCGCAGGGTGCACCGGAAGTAGGCTTTGATATCGCGATGGAGTACATCGAGAAGCGCGGCATCGCGCGGGCGGTGTTCATCAGCAAGATGGACCGCGAGAACGCCGACTTCGAAGCGCGCCTGCAGGAGCTGCGTGCACGGTTCGGCTCGCGAGTGGTTCCGATTATTGTGCCCATCGGCGCAGAAGCGGCGTTTGAGGGCGTCGTCGACCTGATTTCGATGCGGGCGGTGCGCGGCGTGGGCGCACAGGCAACCGAGTCGGAAGTGCCTGCTACTCTGCAAGAGCAGGTGGACCGGTATCGCGAGTGGCTGGAGGAGTCGGCAGCCGAAGGCGACGATGAACTCACGCTCAAATACCTGGAGGGCGAGCCGCTAACTACCGACGAGATACGGCGCGGATTGAAGGAAGGCATCGCCAGCGGGAAGCTGATGCCCGTGGTGTGCGGCTCCGCCAGCAATCTCAACGGGCTGACCGCCTTTCTGGATTTTATCATCGGCGAGTTCCCCTCGCCTGCGGATATACCGCCGGTGAAGGGCAAGAACCCGCAGACAGGGCAGGAGGAGACGCGCAAGCCCGATGACAGCGAGCCGCTGGCGGCGTTCGTGTTCAAGACGATGGCAGACCCCTACGTGGGCAAGCTGACCTACTTCCGCGTGATGTCGGGGGTGTTGCGCTCCGACAGCCATGTGTGGAATGCCAGCAAGGAGCGCGACGAGCGCGTGGGACAGGTTTTCTTTGTGCGAGGCAAGCAGCAGGAACCGACGCCTGCGGTACATGCGGGCGACATCGGCGCCATCGCCAAACTGCAGGAGACCGGTACAGGCGATACGTTGACCGACCGGGCGAAGCCCATCATCCTGCCGGCAATCGAGTTCCCCACGCCGGTGTACAGCGTGGCGATTCGCGCCAGGAGTAAGGCGGACGAGGACCGGTTGGGTCCCACTCTGAGCCGCCTGGCGGAAGAGGACCCGACCTTCCGGTACCATCGTGACCCCGAAACGGGACAAACGGTGATTTCCGGCATGGGCGAATCGCACCTGGACGTGGTTATCGAGCGCATGAAGCGCAAGTTCGGCACGGAGGTCAACGTGGAGGAACTGCGCATCCCCTATCGCGAGACCATCCGCAGCAAGGCGCAGGCACAGGGCAAGCATAAGAAACAGACCGGCGGGCGTGGACAGTACGGCGACTGCTGGATTGAGATAGAGCCGTATCCCGACGGCGAGTTTCTGTTTGAGGACCGAATCGTGGGCGGCGTCATCCCGAAGCAGTATATCCCTGCGGTGGAAAAAGGCGTACGCGATGCGATGCGCCGAGGCGTGCTAGCTGGCTATCCAGTTGTCAACGTCAAGTGCGCTGTGTACGACGGTTCGTACCACACGGTAGACTCGTCGGACCAAGCGTTCCAGATAGCGGGTAGCCTTGCGTTTCAGAACGCCGCCGCCAAAGCGAACATGGTGCTGCTGGAGCCGGTGCTGAAGGTGGAAATCATCGTGCCAGAGGAGTTCCTGGGCGACGTGATTAGCGACCTGAACGGCAAACGCGGGCGCGTGATGGGTACCGAGAGCGCAGGCGCGGGCAGGCAAAAAATCACCGCGCTGGTGCCGCAGGCGGAGATGGTGCGCTATGCGATTGACTTGCGCTCCATCACGCGAGGGCGCGGGCGGTTTTCCACCGAGTTCTCGCACTACGACGAGGTGCCGGCGCATATCGCCCAGCAGATTATTGAGCGCGCGAAGAAAGAACGCGCCGAAGCAGAAAAGTAGGCAACGCAACGGTGTGCAGTCATCAGGAGGGAGTAACCTGTGGCAAAAGAGTGCCTGAAAGTCAAAGCGCGACGTCCGCAGAAGTTTAAGGTGCGTGAGTATCACCGGTGCAACATCTGCGGTCGTCCTCGCGGGTATATTCGCAAGTTCGGTTTGTGCCGAATCTGCTTCCGCGAGATGGCGCATCGCGGGCTGTTGCCCGGAGTGAAGAAGTCATCGTGGTAAAGGGGATGGATACCTTCGTCGTGCCTGACAGGCGCGCAGCGAACCGTCCATCTCACGTCACTAAGGAGGAGAAGAACCATGCCTGTCAGTGACCCGATTGCGGATATGCTGACCCGTATCCGCAACGCCAACATGGCGCTCCACGAAACGGTGGAGCTGGATGCATCCAAAATCAAAGTGGAAATCTGCCGAATCCTCAAGGAAGAAGGCTATATCGAGGGCTACGAGGTCATCGAGGCGAAGCCTCAAAACCGCTTGCGCATTACCTTGAAGTACGGTGCGAAGCAGGGCAAAACACGCGAACGCGCGATTACCAACCTGCGCCGGGTTAGCAAGCCCGGGTTGCGGGTGTATCGCAAAGCGAAGGACCTGAAGCCCGTTTTCTTTGGCTTCGGTACGGCAATCGTCAGCACGTCGCGCGGAATCATGACCGATAAGCAAGCGCGCCGACTGGGCCTGGGCGGCGAAGTGCTGGCGGAAGTGTGGTAAAATAGAGTTCGCACCGGGGAAAAGGAGTGTTGTAGCATGTCACGTATAGGCAAAAAACCGATACCCGTCCCGCAGGGTGTGGACGTGCAGTGGGAACCGGGGCGCATCACGGTGTCGGGTCCGCTTGGCACGTTGACCAAGACGATACCGGCAGAGATAAGCGTGCGCCGCGAGGATGGTTTCCTGCTGGTGGAGCGTCCCAGCGACGAGCGCAATCACCGCGCCCTGCACGGTTTGACCCGTACGCTTATCGCCAACATGATCGAGGGCGTTTCGAAGGGCTACGAGCGTGTGCTGGAGGTGGTCGGCGTTGGCTACCGTGCGCAGGTAGAGGGCGGCAAGCTCTCGCTTAGTGTCGGCTACGCCCAGCCGAAGGTACTGGAACCTCTGCCCGGCGTCACGTTTGTCGTGGGGCAGGATGTGAACACCCGCATGCCCTTGATCACGGTGAAGGGCATCGATAAGGAGGTTGTCGGACAGCAGGCAGCGCTGATTCGGCGGGTGCGCCCACCGGAACCCTACAAGGGCATGGGCATCCGGTATCGTGGTGAACATATACGCCGCAAAGCCGGTAAAGCGGGCAAAGGCGGTAAAGGCGGCGGAAAAGGTAAGGGGAAATAAGCCATGATAGAGCATAAACATGTTGCCCCCCGCCAACGGGGACGATTGCTGCGTCACGCGCGGGTGCGCAAGAAAATCCGCGGCACGGCGGAGCGTCCACGCCTAGCGGTGTTCCGCAGCTTGAAATACATCTACGCGCAGGTGATAGATGACGAGAAGGGGCATACCATTGCCGCCGCCTCGTCGCTGGAGCCTGCTTTGCGCAATTCGCTCGCCAGGACCGATAACATCGAAGCCGCTAGGGCGGTCGGTCGGCTGATTGCAGAGCGCGCCATCGATGCGGGAGTGCGGCACGTGGTTTTTGACCGTGGCGGCTACAAGTATCATGGGCGCGTGAAGGCACTGGCAGATGCAGCACGAGAAGGGGGACTGGAGTTCTAACGATGGCACGAATAGACGCGGATACACTGAACCTGCAGGAGCGGGTTATCCGTACGAACCGCGTACAGAAGACGCACAAGGGCGGTCGTACGATGAGCTGGAACGCGCTAGTTGTGGTTGGCGATGGTCAGGGACATGTCGGCGCGGGGCTGGGCAAAGCTCGCGCTATTCCCGATGCCATCCGCAAGGGCGTGGAAGATGCCAAAAAGCGACTGATTGAGGTGCCCATCGTGGGCACGTCCATTCCCCATCAGGTGGTCACCTCTTTTGGAGCGAGCACGGTGATACTGAAGCCTGCCTCGCCCGGTACAGGAGTGGTGGCAGGCACATCGATGCGCGCTATTCTGGAAGCCGCCGGCATCAAGGACGTGTTGGGCAAGTGTCTGGGCTCGAGGAACCCCATCAACGTGGCGTGGGCGACCATCAAGGCGTTGCAGATGCTCAAGCGTGTGGAGCATGTGGCGCAGATGCGCGGCAAGCAACCCGAACAGGTGGTGCCCTGGATGCGCAAATATCTGGAAGGCAAGGAGGAGGGAACCGCAGATGGCTCTTAAGATTACCCTCGTCCGCAGCCCCATCGGCTACAACAAGCGGCAGAAGCGTACGGTGGAAGCGTTGGGATTGCGACGCCTTCACCAGAGCGTCATACAACCGGATAACCCTGCCATTCGAGGCATGGTACGCAAGATAAGTCATCTGGTCACTATGGAAGAAGTGGCTGAGAACGCGGTCACAGAGGAGGCGGCGAATGTTTCTGCATGAACTCAAACCCAACCCCGGCGCTACCCAACGCCCCAAGCGCATAGGACGCGGCATCGGTTCGGGGCATGGTAAAACCGCTGGGCGTGGTACCAAGGGGCAAAAGGCACGCGACCAGGTGCCGCTGACCTTTGAAGGTGGACAGACGCCACTGCACCGTCGCCTGCCTCGACTGAAGGGGTTCAAGAACCCCACCCGCAAGGAGTACACGATTATCAATGTGGCTCTGCTGGAAGAGCGTTTCGAGGCGGGCGAGGTGGTGACGCCCGAGACGTTGCTCGAGCGTCGAATCATCAAGAAGCTCGAGAAAGACGGCTTGAAGGTGCTCGGTGAGGGCGAGTTGACCAAATCGCTCACCGTGCATGCCCATAAATTCAGTAAATCTGCCGAGCAGAAGATTACCGCTGCGGGAGGCAGGGTGGAGGCGATATAACCATGCTAGAGACACTGGTAGCGGCATGGAAGTTACCCGACTTGCGCCAGCGCATCCTATTTGTATTCGGCGCGTTTGCGGTGTACACCGTGGGATTACACATCCCCGTGCCCGGCATCGACCACGCGAAGATGGAACAGCTATTTGCGCAAGGCGGCGTGTTCGGGCTGGTAGATGTTTTCTCCGGGGGCGCGCTACGCAAGTTCACCATCTTCGCAATGGGCATTGTGCCTTACATCAATGCCTCGATCATTATGCAGCTGCTGGTGGCGGCTATCCCCCAGTGGAAGGAGCTGCAGAAAGAAGGCGAGACGGGGCGCAAAGAGATTGCCAAGCGCACCCGCTACCTGACGGTAGCGCTGGCTTTCCTGCAGTCGCTGGGCATCAGTATCACGCTGGTGCGCTCGCAGATTCTCACCGCAAACTGGTGGCAGCTGATGGTCACCGCAACCGTGCTGACCGCAGGCACGATGTTCCTGCTGTGGCTGGGCGAGCAGATTACCGACAAAGGCGTGGGCAATGGCGTATCGCTCATCATCTTCGCCAGCATCACCGCCAGCCTGCCGTGGCAGATATCGAAGGTGTGGGAATCGGTCTCGTTACTCAATGCGTGGATGAGCCTCGTTCTGCTGGCGGTCGTGTTTCTCGGCACGATTGTGGGCATTGTGTATGTGACGCAGGCTCAGCGCAAGATTCCCATTCAGCACGCTCGTCGCATCGTCGGCATGCGACAGGTTGGTGGGCACAGCTCTTTCTTGCCGCTCAAAATCGCGATGGCTGGCGTTATCCCGATTATCTTCGCCATTTCACTGATGCTGCTACCGATGACGATTGCCACCGCCATTCCGGGGGATTCGGGCTGGGTGTTCTACCTCAAACAGGCGGCACAGTGGCTGGCACCGGGCAACAACGCCTTCGCCCTGCTGATGTATGGGATTGTCATCGTGATTTTCACCTACTTCTACACGGCGGTGCAGTTCGACGTGAACGACATCGCAGACAACCTGAAGAAGTACGGCAGTTACATTCCGGGTATCCGCCCGGGCAAGCCGACGGCGGATTATCTGGATAAAGTGGTATCGCGCATTACCTTCGCAGGTGCGCTGTTTTTGGCTGCGGTAGCGGTTATCCAGTACATTGCCCCTGCAATCACCGGCGTAGACATTGGCACCTTCTCGCTGGTGGGAGGCACCTCCCTGTTGATTGTGGTGGGCGTGGCGCTGGAGACGATGCAAAGCATCGAAGCGCAGATGCTGATGCGCAACTACGAGGGCTTCCTGCGCGAATAATCCCTCCCTATCAGATGGCGGGTGTGTTGCAGGGAAAGGACCGGGCAATTTGGCAACCGATAGGAGCGCGAAACGTCCGATGATATGGATATTTTTAGGTGCCCCGGGTGCCGGTAAGGGCACGCAGGCGGAGCGTCTGCGGGGGGATTTTGGTTTCGTGCAGATGAGCACGGGCGAAATGCTGCGAGAAGCCATGAGGGCGGGCACGGAGCTGGGCAAGACCGTGCAGGGGTATGTGACACGCGGCGAACTGGTGCCCGACGACCTCATGGCGGAGATATTGCAGCAGAGACTGGCGCAAGGAAACACCGGCAACGGTGTGATACTGGATGGTTTTCCTCGCACGGTGCGTCAGGCGGAGATGCTGGAGGGGATTCTGGCGAGACACTGCTGGCAGCTGTGCGGGGTGGTATACTTGGATGTATCGGAAGAGATCGTCCTGCAGCGGTTGGGAGGCAGGCGCAACTGTCCCCAGTGCGGGGCAAACTATCATGTTGTCACCATGCCGCCGAAAGTGGAAGGTCGTTGTGACCGCTGTGGGGCAGAGCTGGTTGTGCGCCCCGACGATGCACTCGAGGCAATCCGCAAGCGGCTCGAGGTGTATCGCAGGCAGACCGAGCCGCTGGTGAATTTTTACAGCCAGCGAGGGTTACTGGAGCGAATAGACGCCGGCGGCGCAGTGGACGAGGTGTACCAGGCGGTCAAGTCTGTTATCTCTCGCCGCTGGAAACGGTGTTTGGCAGGCGAATGATTGTCATCAAGAGCCCGGCAGAGATAGAGAAGATACGTGCGGCAGGCAGATTACTGGCGCGTATCCTTCGTACGTTGAGCGAGTCGATAACGCCTGGGGTGACGACAACGGCGGATTTGGACGCGCTGGCGGCTATTCTGGTGAAAGAGGCAGGGGGACGCGCTGCCTTCAAAGGCTATATGGGTTATCCTGCCCACATCTGCACATCGGTGAATCAGCAGGTGGTGCATGGTCTGCCTACGAACCGGGTGCTGATGTCGGGTGATATTGTGAGCATCGATATGGGCGTGGAGCTGGACGGCTACTACGCCGACGCGGCGATTACCGTGCCGATTGGTGAGATTACGCCGGAGGCACGACGCCTGCTGGACATCACGCGCCAGGCATTGTACGTGGGCATCGATCAGGCGCAGGTGGGCAAGCGCATCGGCGATATCGCATCCGCCATCCAGAAGTTCGTGGAAAGGCACGGCTATTCGGTCGTGCGCGAACTGGTAGGGCACGGTGTGGGCAGAAAGATACATGAGGACCCGCCTGTGCCGAACTACGGCAAGCCCGGTAGCGGACCGGTGCTGCGGGAGGGGATGACGCTGGCTATTGAGCCGATGGTCAATCAGGGCAAGCCGCAGGTGGTCTGCCTTGCGGATAAGTGGACAATAGTGACAGAGGACAACAAGCTCTCTGCTCACTTTGAACATACAGTCGCCATCACCCGGAAGGGTCCGTTGATCCTTACGGTGGAATGAGAGCACACACCCGCCGGAACGGGTGGGGACAGAGGCTATGGCAAAGAGGCGAGAGCCTGTCGAGAAGGAGAAAGGGCTTCAGGTAGAGGGCACGGTGGTGGAAACCCTTCCCAACGCGATGTTTCGCGTGCAGATTCAGGAAGGGCACATCGTGCTGGCACATGTTTCGGGCAAGATGCGGATGCACTTCATCAAAATCCTGCCCGGAGACCGTGTGCTGGTAGAGCTGTCGCCCTATGACCTGACTCGCGGGCGGATTATCTATCGCTACAAGTAGCGCGTGGTCGCCCGGAAGAGGGAGAGCACTTGCCGAAAGGGGGATACTTTCGGTATAATAGGTGTTTGCGTGTCCTTTTGGGCTTTGCATTCGGGCTGAAGCGTAAGAAGGGGTTCAGACCATGAAAGTTAGAGCATCGGTAAAGAAAATCTGTAACGATTGCAAAATCATACGGCGCAGGGGTGTGGTTCGGGTCATCTGCAAAAAGAACCCGAAACACAAGCAGCGTCAGGGGTAAGGAGGCGACACGTTGGCACGCATCGCTGGTGTGGATTTGCCACGAGATAAAAAGATCGAATATGCGCTGCCGTATATCTACGGCATCGGGCTATCCAGCGCACGCAAGATACTGGCGCAGTGCGGGATAGACCCTTCTACCCGCGTGCGTCAGCTCACGGAGGGTGAAATCAGCCGCCTGCGCGAGGTGATTGACCGCGATTATCGCGTGGAAGGCGAGCTTCGTCGCGAGGTACAGCAGAACATCCGCCGGCTCATCGAAATCGGCTGCTATCGCGGCTTGAGACACCGTCGCGGGTTGCCGGTGCGCGGGCAGCGCACGCGCACTAACGCTCGCACACGCAAAGGTCCGCGCCGCACCGTGGGCACGAAGCGCAAGAAGAAGTAATACGGGAGGCATTTTCAGATGGCAAGAAAGGTTGTGACCACTCGACAAAAGACGAAGCCGAAGAAGAACATCGTTCACGGTGTCGCGCACATTCAGTCTACCTTTAATAACACCATCGTGGCGATTACCGATGTGAAGGGCGACCTGATTGCGTGGTCTAGCGCGGGGGTGGTTGGCTTCAAGGGCGCACGCAAGGGAACCCCCTTCGCGGCGCAGATGGCGGCGGAGGACTGTGCGCGCAAAGCGATGGAGCACGGTGTGCGGAAAGTGGATGTGGAGGTGAAGGGCCCCGGTCCCGGTCGCGAGACCGCCATCCGTGCGCTGCAAGCAGCGGGGCTGGATATACTCACTATCAAAGATGTGACCCCGGTACCTCATAACGGCTGTCGTCCGCCCAAGCGTCGCCGGGTGTAAAGGAGCAGGAGGAGTTTCATTCGATGGGTATTGCATCACCGAAGTGTCGTCTGTGCCGCCGCGAAGGCGTGAAGCTGTTTCTGAAGGGCGAGCGTTGCTATACCAAAAAGTGCGCGATAGAGCGGGAGAGCCGTCGCAAGCCGCCCGGACAGCATGGCGCCATGGCAGTCAGCAAAAAGCTGACCGACTATGGCAAACAGTTGCGCGAGAAGCAAAAGCTGCGGCGTATCTACCGCATGGAAGAACGCCCGTTCCGCACCTATGTCGATGAAGCCATCCGCCGCCCGGGCGTAGCCGGTGAGAACCTGCTGCAGCTACTGGAGATGCGATTGGACAACGCGGTCTATCGGCTGGGGCTGGCGGTATCGCGCGACCAGGCACGACAGCTGGTATCTCACGGCTTCTTTACTGTCAACGGGCGGAAGGTGAATATCCCCTCGTACCAGCTGCGTCCGGGTGACGAGATAGCGGTCAGGGAAAACAAACGAGGCTCTGAGCCGATACAGAGTAACTTGCAGAGGCGCGCAGCACACCTTCCCGATTGGCTCACCTTCGACGCGACAACGTTGACAGGGCGCGTGCTGGCACGCCCGACCCGCGAGCAGATCGATACCGACGTCGAAGAGCAAATGATAATCGAGTTCTACTCGCGATAACGACAGGTTGTGGGGCATCCACTTGCCCCACTGCATCATACAGGCAAGATGGACAAAATGCCGTAAGGAGGCAGAGAGTCCCAACATGGCAGAACCATTTCTTGTGCCGCATATCGAATCCGTCGAGCAAAGCGGCACCTACGGTAAATTTGTGGTGGAACCGCTGGAGCGGGGCTTTGCGACCACGCTGGGCAATGCCCTGCGGCGCGTACTGCTGTCATCCATTCCGGGCGCAGCGGTGACCGCTATTAAGGTGGAGAAGGTACTGCATGAGTTCTCCACCATTCCGGGCGTCAAAGAAGACACCACCGAGCTCATCCTGAACATCAAGGAGCTGGCAGTGCGTGCGCCGGGCGGCGGCAGACCCAATGAAGTGATTACGTTGACAGTGGACGTGCGCGGGCCGGGTGTGGTCACCGGCGCGGACGTACGTTGTCCGAACGACGCGGAGATTGTTAATCCCGAGGTGTATCTGGCGACCATCAGCGAGGAGGGAGCAACCCTTCGGATGGAGCTGTACGTGCAGCGAGGGCGGGGGTATATTGCACCGGAGAAGGTCACTCTGCCGGATGCTCTGGCAAAGACCATCGGGGTGATCCCTATCGGCGCGATGTTTTCGCCCGTACGCAAGGTGAATTACATCGTGGAATCCACGCGCGTCGGCTTTAAGACCGACCTGGAGCGGCTCACGCTGGAGGTGTGGACGAACGGTACCATCTATCCGGTGCACGCATTGCAAGAGTCTGCTCGCATCCTGCGTGACTTTATGGATATGTTCGTGCGCATGGACGCCAGCTCGTCTCTGCCCTTGCCGCCAGAGACAACACTGCTGCCTACTAGTGTGCCGGATGTGCGCGTGGAGGAGCTCGATTTCTCGGTGCGCACCTATAATTGTTTGAAAAGGGCGGGCATCGCCAGCGTGCGCGACCTCGTGCACCGCACCCAGCACGAGCTGATGAGTATCCGCAACTTCGGAAAGAGGTCGCTATACGAGGTCAGGGAGAAGCTGGCGCAGCTGGGACTGACCCTGCGTGGCGAGAGCCTGGAGCAGGTGCATGAGTATCTGGCGGCAGCGGCTGCCGAAGCGCACAAGGACGAGAAAGAAGAAGAGGAAAGCAAGGAGTAACCGATGCGACACCTGGTTGGTCACCGTAAACTGGGACTGCCCAGCGACCAGCGTCGTGCGTTGTTGCACGGGCTGACGCAGCAGTTGTTTATTCACGAAGCCATTCGCACCACCGACACGCGCGCCAAAGAGGTGCGTTCCATCGCCGAGAAGATTATCACGCTGGCGAAACGGAACGACCTGCACGCGCGGCGACTGGCACGACGCATCCTGAAATCCGAAAGCCTGGTCAAACGGGTGTTCGATGAGATTGCGCCCCGCTACGCCAGCCGGAACGGTGGCTACACGCGTATGGTGCGTCTGGGTTCCCGTCGTGGCGACGGCGCGATGCTGGTGCTGCTGGAGCTTATCCAGTGAGAGCTCTATATGCGTACGATTGCCGTGGTCATCGAGTATGATGGCACGGATTTCGCAGGCTTTCAGGTACAGCGCGGCAAGCGCACCGTACAGGCGGAACTCTGCCGGGCGGTGCAGAAGATAACCAAGCAATCGGTACCTGTTATCGGCGCAAGTCGGACGGATGCAGGCGCACATGCCACCGGGCAAGTGGTGCATTTTCGCACTCAGTGCCGGATTCCGGTGGAGAGAGTGCCTGCTGCGTTGAACAGCGTGCTGCCGCGAGATATTGCGGCGCGCCGCGCGTGGGAAGCGGATGAGAGCTTTCACGCGCGATACAGTGCCCGTTCGCGGGTGTACCGTTATACGATATGGAACCATCCGGTGCGTTCTGCCTTGATAGAGCGGTACGCCTATCGGGTCAGCCAGCCTCTGGACGTGGAGGCGATGCAGCAGGCGGTAAGGTATCTTATCGGCAAACATGACTTTGCTGCTTTTGCCTCGGAGGTGGGGCGATACCGGAACACTGTGCGCGAGGTGTACAGCGTACACCTGCAAGCACGCCTGCCGCTGGTGTGGCTGCGTATCGAGGCAAACGGTTTCTTGCAGGGCATGGTGCGTGCTATCATGGGCACATTGATAGAGATAGGATTGGGCAAACGTACGCCCGACACGGTGGAGCAGCTGCTGCAAAGCGGCGTGAGAGGCGATGCGGGCTTTAACGTGCCGGCACATGGATTGTGTTTGGTACGGGTGAATTACGACCAGAGCACTATTCTGAGGAGTGAACAACAGGCGGGTAAAGGGCTATGACCATGAAGACCTATTCAACCAAGCCATCGGACATAAAACGCGAGTGGTTCGTGGTGGATGCGACGGATAAGCCGCTGGGTCGCCTGGCGGCGGAGGTGGCAAAGATTCTGCGAGGCAAGCACAAACCCATCTTCGCCCCGCATCTGGACACAGGCGACTTTGTGATTGTAATCAACGCCAGCAAGGTGAAGTTGACCGGTCACAAAGACGAAGAGCTCATCTACTGGCACACGATGTGGCCCGGTGGACTGCGGTCGGTATCGCGGGGCAAGCTGATTGCCGAAAAGCCGGAGCGGGCGATACGCCGCGCGGTGAAGGGGATGCTGCCCCATAATAAACTCGGCGCGGCAATGATTCGCAAGCTGAAGGTATACGCCGGTGCCGAACATCCGCACGAGGCGCAACAGCCGAAGCCGCTGGAGATTGAGGTTTAGCGAGGGAGGATATGGCAGAAGAGCAGGTACGCTATTATGCAACCGGTCGCCGCAAGACGTCGGTGGCGCGGGTGTGGCTGATGCCGGGCACAGGTAACATCCTGATTAACGGCAAGCCGGCGCGCGAATATCTGGGCAGGTTCACGCTGGAGGCGATGGTGATGCAGCCCTTCGCCGTGACCAATACGGAGGGGCAGTTCGACGTCATCGCCTACTGCAAGGGCGGCGGTATTAGCGGGCATGCCGGAGCGGTGCGTATGGGTATTGCCCGTGCGCTGATTCAGGCGAAGCCGGAACTGCGCCCCACCCTGCGTCAGCTGGGTATCGTCACGCGCGACCCGCGCGTCAAGGAGCGCAAGAAGTACGGGCGCAAGCGTGCTCGTCGTGCCTTCCAGTACGTCAAGCGCTAAGATTTCAAGCGTAGCGGTATTCACGGCTAAGCCGTTCCCTTGCAAAAGAAACCCTGCCTTCGCAGGGTTGAGAATCTTCGCTTGCGCTCAGCATGACAAAACAAAACGTGTCGCGACGAAGCACAACCTGCGATGTTGTGGAGGGATGCGCTCTGTCGCATCCGGAATGCGGCGGTCACGACGGAGCGCGACCTCTCAAACTATCTCTGACCACACGATGACGCCTTCTTGTCTGGCGGCTCCGCGAGCATTCCCATTGACTTTCGCGCCATTCCGCGTTACAGTATGTCTGGAGAGGACAGGCGAGGAGGCGAGACGAGGATGAATCAGACCCTACAGAACTGGCTGCAGGAGCAACTGGACGAGCTCAAGCGTCAGCATCTCTATAAAGTCCCGCCCATCCTGCAAAGCGCACCCGGAGGACGGGTGTTGTTGAACGGCAAAGAGGTCGTGAACATGTCCTCCAATAACTATCTGGGCTTGTGCACCCATCCCCGCATGAAGCAGGCGGCTATCGAGGCGGTAGAGAAGTGGGGGGTGGGCGCAGGCGCGGTGCGCTGGATTGGCGGCACGATGAGCATCCACGATGAGCTGGAGCAGAAGCTCGCTCAGTTCAAGAAGACGGAGGCGGTGCTCGTGTTCCAGTCGGGTTTCGCGGCGAACTCCGGTACTATCCCCGCGGTGATGCAGGAAGGCGATGTGATTATCTCCGACGAGCTGAACCACGCCAGCATCATCGACGGCGTCCGGCTCAGCGGCGCAGCATACAAGAAGAGCGAAGGCTACGTCTACCGCCACAAGGATATGAACCATCTGGAGGCGATTCTCAAGCGGTGCGGGCACTTCAAGAAGCGGATGATTATCACCGACGGCGTGTTCAGCATGGACGGCGACATCGCCCCCCTGCCCGACATCGTGGCGCTGGCGGAGAAGTACGATGCGCTGGTGATGGTAGACGATGCCCATGCCAGCGGTGTACTGGGCGAGCACGGTTCGGGAACCACCTCGCACTTTGGACTATATGGGCGTGTGGACATCCAGCTGGGTACGCTCTCCAAAGCGTTCGGCGTCATCGGGGGATACATCGCTGGTTCGCGTTTGCTGAAGGAATGGCTGATTAACCGCGGGCGACCCTACCTGTTCAGCACCGCACATCCGCCGGCGGTGGTTGCCGCGCTGATTGCGGCGGTAGACATCTTGATGACCGACCCCGAACCGATGAAACGGTTGTGGGAGAACACCCGCTACTGGAAGGAGAACCTGCAGAAGCTGGGCTTCGACACGATGGGCAGTGAGACGCCGATTACTCCCATCTACATCGGTGAAGAGGAGAAAGCGCAGAAGATGCAGCAGAGGCTATTCGAGGAGGGGGTGTTCGCACTGGGCATTGTCTATCCCACCGTGCCACGGGGCAAGGCGCGTATCCGCACAATGCCCTCTGCGGTGCATACCCGCAAAGACCTGGACGATGCACTGGAAGCCTTCGCCAAAGTGGGCAAGGAGATGGGGCTGATATAGCCCAACCGACAAACCTCTCCCCTCGGCTTTGCAATGCGCCGATCGGGAGAGGTTCCCCTGCAGACAAACGCTTTGCTGTTCCGTTACCTTGTCGGTGCAGAGGGCGCTGTTGGAGAGCCTGTTCCCATCTGTATTCGCCTCTGCACGTCAGGCGGTGGTCCGCCCTCCGCGCTGGGAATGCTCGATGGGGACTTGGTCTTCCAGTAGAACACAGCTCCCACCACAACCAGTATCACTACGATGACAATGACCACTACAGAAGAACGACCATTGGCGTTGAACACGTCCCCGTTAATCCCGTAGTTCGCTAGGCTGAGATGCTTCGCTGACTCTCAGCATGAGAGGAAAGTGCCTTTGCCCAGAACGGAGAGGTAACGCGCTACCTCCACAGCCTTTTCACCGGCTCGCCGGTGAGCATCTCATGCGTCTCGCGAAGTAATGCGGGTATGTCCAGCTTCAACGGGCATCGAGGCAGGCAGTCGCCACAGTCGGTGCAGGCATCTGCCTGCACACCCGGGAACCAGTGCCCGCCGTTGCCGAACAGATTGTAGCGGAACTTGCCGAACTCCACCATGTCGAACGCCTTCGCCATATTGCGCAGGCGCAGCACCTCGGGGATGTGGATGTCCTCCGGGCAGGGAAGGCACTCGAAGCAGTACGAGCAATAGGTATTGCCCAGCTCCCGCTTCATGGTATCGTCCATGCGCTGCAGGGTCGCCTGCTCTTCCGGCGTGAGCGGTTCCACGCGGTCTGCCATGCGCAGGTGGGCGTCCCACTCTTCGGGCTTGCCAGCGCCGACGGTGAGGGTGGTAATCGCCGGGTCGCTTAGCAGAAATCGCTGATTGATTTCAATCGGTGTATAAGGGGTGGTGGTCTGCCTTAGCTTCTCGGGCGCGATGTGCAGCTGTCCGCCTTTATCAGTAGGATTCGTCAATATACCGACGCATCTCATCGGCGGACTGCGTAGGAGTGATTTTGGTGGTAATGACCAGCTCCTCGCGCTTAATGGGTAGATGTGGTAAACACATTCCGATGAGGTGCTCGCTGTTGCCATAGCCTCGCGCGGTTTCGAAGTGGTTGACCCCCGCCTCCAGCGCGCGCTTCATGGTGAGAAAGGCGTTTTCCTCCGCCTTTTTGCGCTCCTCCGGTGACAGGTCACCGAAAGGGATACGCATGGCGCCAAAGGTAAGCACCGAGATACGCAAATTGGTCCTGCCAAACCGACGGTACCGCATCCTGCCCACCCTTCCGTTTTT
>CALJAP010000075.1 GCA_938027655.1 uncultured bacterium
CTTGGGCGTGTACATTTGCTCCGACATGCTGATAGCCCCCTTTCCATCGATAGTTTACCCTTCGCCTTGAGGAATGAGTACTCCTGCTTCGAGAGAAAAGGATGCAGGTGTACATCTTGTCCATTACACACGGCTGCATGGTATATTCTGAGTGATGGCACAGAGGGAGGTTGCCAGCGGCGCTTTATCCTGTAGGGCTGCACAAAACGGACGAAGGCTATGCAGTGTGGTGCCCTGCGCTGCCAGGCTGCTGGTCGCAAGGGCAAATGGAGGAAGACCGGGCGTTAACCACAGGGCAGCTGTCAGGGCTCTGCAAAAGGCGGGATTCTGGGTAGCAAGAGAAGGGAAGCATATTGCCATGACGAACGGTAGCCGCATCGTAACCATCCCTCGTTCGAACCCAGTACATGCCGTTACGATGGGGGGTATTATCAAAGATGCAGGTCTAACCATTGAAGAGTTCAAGGAACTTCTTCGATAACTACCTTCTGGTGAACCAAAACCGCTCCATCCCTGCCTCCCCGCACGCGGGGAAGCGCGTTATGTCCCTCCGCCTGCGGAGGGAGGAAAGAGGGCTAACCGGCCAGTTGGGCTTCTTTGACAAGATGGGCAAGGTCATGATAATATGCTACTTGCAAAGGGAGTTTACATCAACTGTGTAACTCCCAAGAGGACAGATGCAGTTCTTGCGCAGGGGGAGATAAGGATGGGACAAATCACCATACGTCACCTGGATGACGCAACCTTTCAGGAGCTGCGTCGCATCGCCTGGTCAAGAGGGCACTCCGTCGAAGAGGAAGCCGAGCAGATACTCAAATGGGCAGTGTGGGAAATGGTAAGGACGGAGCGACAAAAGCTGTTGCAGGAGATAGACTCCTTCCATGCTAATCTGGGAAACCCTACCCTCAGCTCCTCTGCGGACCTCATTCGTGAAGACAGGGATAGCCGATGATACAGCGTGTTGTTGTAGACGCCAGCGTTGCTGCACAGTGGCTCCTTCCTGAGGAGACAACACCCGCTGCGTTGCAGGTACTGAGTGGTGTAACTCTGTTGCTGGCGCCCACCCTCATTTACGCCGAAGTGGCGAACGTTCTCTGGAAACGTGTGCAACGGCAAGAGATAAGCCTGGCTGATGGAGAGCATGCCCTGAATCTCCTCAAAGAGTTACCTCTGCAGACGTTCTCGCTTGTTCATCTTCTCCCTGCAGCGTGGGGTTTGGCTACCGAACACGGTATCACGATGTATGATGCTCTATACGTTGCCCTCTCACAGGAACAAAACGCTCCGCTTATTACTGCCGACCGCCGCCTGCACACGGTCTTTGCACAGCATGAGCCGCCCCCTCAGGTCATCTGGATTGAGCATTTTCCGAGATTAACACAGTAAAGCAAGCAAATCGGTGCTTTATCCTGTAGGGCTGCACAAAACGGACGAAGGCTATGCAGTGTGGTGTCCTGCGCTGCCAGGCTGCTGGTCGCAAGGGCAAATGGAGGAAGACCGGGCGTTAACCACAGGGCAGCTGTCACGTTTTAGCCTACTTTGTCATGCCGAGCGTCAGCGAAGTGTCTCTGCGCAGCGAGAAAACGAGATTCTTCGCTTCGTTCGGAATGGCAGACAAACAGAAGCTTCCTGCCAATAGCGAAATAATCTTCGTCGCTGCGGGCTTTAGCCAAAGGCACGCAACCTGAAGGTTGCGGCTACATTCAGAGCCAAAAGCACTCAACTTGAAGGTTGCGGCTACATTCAGAGCCAAAGGCACGCAACTTGAAGGTTGCGGCTACATTCAGAGCCAAAGGCACGCAACCTGAAGGTTGCGGCTACATTTAGAGTAACAGGCACGCGAAACTGCTCCGCTGCCACCACTATCCACCCAGCTGGCTCATCCCTCTGCCTACCGGTACTATTCCCTCCGCCAGGTAATGGCGCTCTGGCTTGTGGGCAACGGTATGCAAGAACAGACGGCGTATCTCCTCCTCCCCCTTGCCCTCGCGTAGAGGGATACGCAGGTCTACTTCACCGTCTGCCATCAAACAGGGGCGCAAGAACCCGTCTGCGGTCAGCCGCAGGCGGTTACAGCTCGCACAGAAGTCATGGGTGACCTGACTGATGAACCCTATCGTGCCCTGCGCGCCCGGCAGACGGAAGGTACGAGCAGGACCGTTCGTGACCACCTCCGCTGGCTCGAGAGGGGATACTTGCTGTTCGATGCGCTGGCGTATCTCGTGCACCGGCACGAATAACCGGCGCATCTCCAACGCGCTCAACATGCTGTGTGAGGCATACTGTGGTCGAACGAGCGGGAACGCAGGCTCTCCGGCGTGCGCGAAGAGACGGTTCTGAAAGCCTTGCTGTAAAAACTCTGCGCTATCCGAGCCGTCGTTCCAGTTGATGGGCATCAGCTCGATGAAGCGCACATGGTAGGGATGGCTCAGGGTAAGACGAGCGAAATCGGCAACTTCGTCATCGTTGAAGCCACGCATCACCACCATATTCAGCTTGATGGGTGATAAGCCCACCTGCCGCGCCGCCTCGATGCCTTCCAGCACCTGCTGCAGGCAACCGCGACGCGCGATGCGCACAAATCTTTCGGGGTTCAGGGTATCCAGACTGATGTTGATACGCGCCAGACCCGCCTCTTTCAGTTCGTGCGCGTGTCGTGCCAGCAGGAAACCGTTGGTGGTCATGGAGACCTCGGTAATGCCCGGCGTTTGGGCGATCATTTGCACCAGCTGTACAATGTCCTTGCGCACCAGAGGCTCGCCACCGGTCAAACGCACCTTGCGCACCCCTAGCTCCGCTGCCACCTTCACAATGGTAACGATTTCCTCATAGCGAAGCATCCACTCCTTCGGGGCAACATCCGCCCCCTCTTCGGGCATACAATAGACGCACCGGAAGTTGCATCTATCCGTCACGGAGATACGCAGGTAATCGATGGTTCGCCCGAAGGAATCTTTCATCGCGTCACTCCAGCAGTTCGTATCGGGTGTTACGTCGACGGGGCTCGTAGCCCGCATCGCGTATTAGTCGCTCCATCTCCGCAGCGGTCGGGATGAACTTGCTACCCGCCGCGGACACCACGTTCTCCTCGATCATCGTGGAACCGAGGTCGTTGATACCGTATCCCAGCGCGATCTGCGTAATCTTCGGTCCTTGCGTGAGGATAGACGCTTGCAGGTTCGGTACGTTATGCAGCACCAAGCGGGCGACTGCTACGGTACGCAAGTAATCGTATCCGGTCGCCTTTTTGATATGGGGCAGTTCGGTCTCTTCCGGCTGGAAGTTCCACGCGATAAAGGCACGAAAGCCTCCCGTTTGCTCCTGCAGTTCCCGAATGCGTAGCAGGTGCTCTACGCGGTCCTCTACGCTCTCCACATGCCCGAACATCATGGTGGCGGTGCTGTAGATGCCTAATTCGTGCGCCACGCGCATGCAGTGTAGCCACTCGTCCACCGTGTGCTTGTAAGGGGCAATCTGCTGGCGCACGCGGTCTACCAGAATCTCGCCACCACCACCCGGAATGGACTGTAAGCCTGCCTGTTGTAACCGGCGCAGGGTCTGCTCCACGCTCAGGCGAGAGATGTGGGAGATATAGATAATCTCCGTCGGTGATAGCGCGTGGATAATCACCTGCGGGAACCGCTCGCGGATGCTGGCGAACAGGTTCTCGTAATAGTCCAGTTTCAGGCGAGGGTTCAGCCCACCTTGTATGAGTACCTCCACACCGCCCTTATCCACCAGCTCCTGAATCTTGAAGAAAATCTCGTCCATTGACAGCGTGTAGCCTTCGTCATGACCGGGCACGCGATAGAAGGAGCAGAACTTGCATCGCACCCAGCAGACGTTGGTGTAGTTGATGATTCGCCCCACCACGTAGGTCACAATCCGACGAGGATGGATGCGCTCACGCACGTCGTTGGCAAGCGCTGCGATTTCGGGCAGGCGGGGATACCGCAACAGCCAGACTCCCTCTTCGAAGGTGAGGGGTTCGCCTTCAACTACCTTATCGGCAATGCGCTCTATGGTAATGGTTTCACGCTCGGCTAAGACACGTCCCATTGTAGTCCCTCGAGTTGGTGTACCACATTATACCCCTATTGTGTAACAATGCAAAACAGAGTTTCCATGCCTCCATCCCTAAAGCATCAGGTGAACGTGTTGAATCCACTTCCTGACACCAAACCCTCCGCATGACCAACTGCAGTAGGTTTTTGTTCCCAGACCAAAGAACCTATTGATAAAACTGAATATTTTAGTTATACTATATGTGTCGAGTGTAACAAGTGCATAGTGATTAGCTTGCCATAGAGTATAGCGTACTTTGAGGCGGCTGGTGAACACAACGGAGGACGGGTTTCTCTGAATAGGCACACACAATACGTAAGGAGGAAAAAGAGCAGATGCATCGCTTGATAACCGTTTCGCTTGCCTCGGCTGTGGTGCTGCTCCTGTTGACCACCGGAGGCGCAAGGGTAGGCGGAGGTGACATTACCTTCAAGGTAAAAGGTGTGGGCAACGTCACTTTCAGCCACGAAAACCATGTGGTGAGCTACGAGCTGCGGTGCACCCACTGCCACGATTCGCTCTTCCTGACCCGCGCAAAGCACCGCACGGTCACCATGAAGCAGATGCAGCAGGGACAAGCGTGCGGCGCATGCCACAACGGCAAACGCGCCTTTAGCGTAAAGGGTAACTGCGATCTCTGTCACACCAAGTAAGGAGTGCAAAGATGATCAACGCAAGGGACGAGCTGCAGATTATTCAGGAAGATATCCGGCGTGCCCTGCGCAAGCCCAACCCCCAATGGGCGATGCTCATTGACCTGCGCCGGTGTATCGGATGTAAAGCATGTACCGTTGGTTGTATGGCGGAGCAGAAAACGCCGCCTGGGGTCTTCTACCGCCCCGTGTACGAGGAAGAATTTGGGCAGTTTCCCAACGTGCGCAGAAGATTCACCCCGCGTCCATGTATGCAGTGCGATAACCCTCCATGCGTTGCCGCCTGCCCCAACAAGGGCGAAAACGGCGCCACGTGGAAGTCGCGCGACGGTATCGTGATGATAAACTACGAGCAGTGTATCGGATGCGGGCGGTGCGTGGTCGCCTGTCCTTACAAAGCGCGCACGCTGGACGGTGGGCGGTTCTTCACCGAGGATACCCCTGCTTTACAGGACTACGAGCAAGGACCCTCGTGGGAATACGGTAAGAAATGGGTTCGGGAGAAGCACCACCTGCCTGCAGGCAACGCACGCAAATGCCATTTTTGCCTGCATCGGCTAAAGCAGGGTATGGTGCCGATGTGCGTGAGCACCTGCATCGCCCGGGCGAACATCTTCGGTGACCTCAGCGACCCGCAGAGCCTGATTTCGAAGATGCTAAAAACCCACAAGGTGTACGTGCTGAAAGCGGTGCGGTCGCCCCGCGAAGTGCCCACTACCCCTGCTGACTTGCGCGGCATCAGCGCACAAGCGCTAGCAACACGCATCGGCTACCCCGGAGCGATACCTGTTTTCGCCGAATCGGCACCGACCAAACCGCGAGTCTTCTATATCTTGCCTGAGGAGGCTCAGAAATGACCCGAAAGAAGAAAGGCATTCACGCAGAGCGTCAGGGCGGCAGCGGCATAAACCGCAGGCAGTTCCTGAAATGCTCCGCTGTGCTGGGCGGCGCGCTGATGGCTTCTCAGCTGGAGTGGGCAAGCGCGCTGATGCGCCGAGCGGAGGCGGGCATGCTGTCGCCAGAAGAGCAGTACGAGCTGGCTAAGGCAGAGAACATCCTGTACTCCGTGTGCCTGCAGTGTAACACAGGATGCGGCATCAAGGTCAAACTGTTCCGACAAGGCGACAAAGCCATCGCGCTGAAGATAGATGGCAACCCCTTCAACCCGTTTACCACTCACCCCCACCTGCCGTACACTACCTCGCCGCTGGAGGTAGGTACAGTGGACATGGCTATCTGCCCAAAGGGGCAAGCAGGTATCCAGACCGCCTATGACCCCTATCGCATCACAAAGGTGCTCAAGCGGGCGGGCAAACGCGGCGAGAACAAGTGGATGACCATCCCCTTTGAGCAGGCAATCGACGAAATCGTCAACGGAGGCAAGCTGTTCGCTCATGTGCCCGGCGAGGAGAACCGTGTGGTCACAGGGCTGAACGAGATATACGCGCTACGCGACCCTGCGCTTGCCAAACAGATGGCGGAAGACATCAAAGCCATCGCTCAGGCGAAGGATAAGAAGCAGGCAGTGGAGGAGTTTAAGAAAAAACACGCCGACCACCTACACTATCTAATTGACCCCGACCACCCAGACCTGGGCCCGAAGAACAACCAGTTCGTATACATGTGGGGACGCAAGAAGGGTGGACGGTCCGATTTTGCGCTGCGCTTCTTTGGCGACTACTTCGGCACGGTGAATACGCATGGGCATACCACCGTGTGTCAAGGCTCGCTCTACTTCTCGTGCAAAGCGATGAGCGAGCAATACGAGTACAACAAGTTCACCGGCGGGCAGAAGTTCTACTGGCAAGCGGATTTGGAGAATGCCGAGTATATCGTCAGCGTGGGGAACAACCTGTTCGAAGCCAACTACGGTCCCACCAACCAGAGCGTGAGGTTGGCGCCGCGCCTAGCGGATGGACAGGCGAAGCTGGTCGTGGTTAACCCGCGCTTCAGCAAAGCAGCGGCGAAGGCGTACCGCTACCTGCCGATTAAGCCCGGTACCGACGCCGCCTTCTTCGCGGGCATCATCCAGTGGCTGATTGGCAACCGGAGGTACAACGCCAAATACCTTGCCTGCGCCAACAAGGCGGCAGCAACAGAAGCCGGTGAACCCACCTGGACGAACGCCACCTGGCTGGTGAAAATCGGTGCGGATGGTACGCCCGGCAAGTTCCTGCGAGCACACGAAATCGGGCTGGCGCCGGTGGAGAAGCGCGTAGACAAGGAAGGCAAGGAGCACGATTTCGAATACCTCGTGGTGATGCGCGAGGGCAAACCGGTGGCGGTAGACCCGAACGACGAGAAGAACGCAGTGACCGGTGACCTGTTCGTGGATACCGAGCTGAATGGGATACGGGTGAAGAGCGCGCTGCAGATTATCGCCGACGAAGCGAACTCCAGAAGCCTAGAAGAGTGGGCACAAATCTGCGGCATCCCCGCAAACGATATTGCGACGGTCGCAGAGGAACTGGCTCAGCACGGCAAGAAAGGGGTCGTGGACGTTCACCGCGGCGTTGCCCAGCACACCAACGGCTTCTACAATGTGGTCTCGGCGATGACGGTGAACCTGTTACTGGGCAACTTTGACTGGAAGGGCGGAATGATTGCCGCTTCCACCTACAACGCCGTAGGTACTAAGCCGGGGCAACCGTTCAATCTGGATAGCCTCAAACCGGGAAAACTCACCAAGTTCGGCATCAGCATCATTCGCCACGACGTAAAGTACGAGGATACCACCCTGTTTGAAGGCTATCCCGCGAAGCGCAACTGGTGGCCGCTTTCCAGCGACATCTACGAGGAGATTATCCCCTCCATTGGCGACGCCTACCCCTATCCCATTAAGGCGCTATTCATGTATATGGGGGCGCCCACCTACGCGCTGCCTGCAGGGCACACCAACATCGAGGTGTTGACCGACCTGGAGAAGGTACCGCTGTTCTTCTGTAGCGACGTCACCATTGGCCCCACCTCGCTGTATGCCGATTATATCTTCCCCGACCTGAGCTATCTAGAGCGGTGGGAGATGCACGGCTCGCATCCCAACATGCCGGTTAAGGTTCAGCCCATACGGCAGCCGGTTATCGCGCCGCTGACGGAAACGGTGAAGGTGTTTGGGGAAGAGCAACCCTGCAGCTTCGAGGCGGTTCTGCTCGCGCTCGCCGAGAAACTGGGCATGCCCGGATTCGGTGCCAACGGCTTCGGTGAAGGACAACCCCTTACCCGTCCAGACGACTTTTATATCCGCATGGTCGCCAACGTCGCGCTGGACGGTACGCCAGTCCCCGATGCGGACGCCCAGGAGGTACAGCTCTTCCTGAACGCCCGCAAACATCTGCCGAAGACGGTATTTGACCCCGAACGCTGGCAGCGCATCGCCGGAGCGCACTGGCGAAAGGTGGTGTACGTACTCAACCGCGGCGGGCGATTTCAGGAGTACTCCGACGTTTACAAGGGCGAGCAGGTGTCGAACAAGTACGGCAAGCTCATCAACCTGTATCAGGAGAAGACCGCCGGCACCAAAAACGCCTTTACCGGCAAGCCAAACGCGGGCTACGCCACCTACGTTCCCATCGCCACCACGCTGGGCAATTCGCCCACAGAAGCAGGGCTGGAGCAAGGCTATCCCTTGCACCTGATTACCCAGCGAGACATCCTGCACACCAAATCGCGCACGGTGGCAAATTACTGGCTGCTGGCTCTGCGCATCGAAAACGAGGTGCTGATTCACCCCGACGATGCTCGCAAACTGGGGCTGAAAGACGGCGACCGCGTGAAGGTGGTCTCCGCTACCAATCCTTCCGGCGAGTGGAACCTTGGCAACGGCGTGAAGAAGCCGATGGTCGGCAGGGTGAAAACCACCCAGACCATCATGCCGGGCGTGGTCACCTTCACACTGGGACACGGACACTGGGCTACCGGCTCGAGCGACATAACCATCGACGGCACGGTGGTCAAAGGCGACCCGAGACGCGCCAGGGGAATCCACGCCAACGCGGCGATGTGGATAGACCCCTACCTGAAAAACACCTGTATGCTGGACCCGGTAGGGGGAAGCGTCTCGTTCTACGATACGAAAGTCAAGCTCGTCAAGGTGTAAGCGTACCCTGTGCAGGAGCAATCCTGCACAGGCAAAACACAAAAAACATCAATTCACATTCAGGAGGTAACCTGACCTATGTTTGGGGGAACTATGAGCAGGTGCGTGCATGTGCGAAGATACCGGATACGCAACCTGAAGATGCTCTTGCCAGCGCTGACGCTGGTGTTTGTGCTCGTTGCTACTGGATGGGGACAACAGGCGACAACGGTGGAAGACTTGCAGGCGGAAATCGCCCGCCTGCGTGAGCGCGTAGCGGAGCTGGAATCGCTGAAAACGCAGCTGGGCAAACTGGAACAGCAGCTGCAGGAGCTGCAGAAGACGCAAAAAGCGCAGGCGCCCGTTGTAGTTAGTGCAAATACCGAAACGAAGATCGCGGTCGACGGGCGAATGTTTATTGGCATTTTCGGCTCGCAGAGAGACGGACACTTCGCCAACCGCAGCCTAGACATTCCCAACAGCAAAATTCGCTTTACCTTCAGCCCATCGCCGTACATCAAGGTGGTCAATCGCTTCAGCACCCTGCGTGCCACCGCCAGCGAACTCGATCAGTTTTACATTGACCTGAAGGACTGGGGCGGTCTGTGGCGAGGGCACACGCTGCGCATTGGCAAGCACAAACTGGACATCGGACATGAAACGTGGACCGATAACCCGGCGGAGAGCATCGTGATCAGCAACTCAGTGCCGCATATCTCCGGCTACGATGAGGGGCTGAACCTGCGCGGACCGCTTTCTGCAGGCAAACGGCCGTGGACATACTCCATCGAGCTGGTCAACGGTAGCCACGGTTTTACGGTAGCAGCACCCGGACTGACGTGGGGAGTGAAGATTGGTGGTCTGATTACCGACAAGACACTCCTCTCTTTCAGTTACCTGCGCACCGGCAACCTGGTCAAGCGAGATGGCACGCCGAACAAGCCCGATTTCAACATCGCAGAGGTGTTTGACCCGCCGGCGGGTGCAACAGGCTGGCGCCGGAGCCTCTGGGAGATAGACCTGCGCTACGGATACGGTAACGAGGGCATCAAACCCGTCGTCGGTAGCGAGGCGGACGAACCCTGGCAGCTGGCGCTGGCGTACGGACGCTTCCACGACGACGCCGAGGGCGCGTCGGACCGCAAGGGCAGCTATGGCTTCGTCGAAGCGCTGTTCAACCTAACCCCTAAAGCGTATCTCGGCTTGCGCTTCAGCCAGATTCAGCTGGACGATGGCGCCACTGCCAAACTGGGAGCAAGTCCGGTGGCGGTGAACAAATACCGCAGGTACTCCTTCGGGCTGGGCTACCGGTTATCCCGCCTGACGCATCTCAGGACGGAGTACACCGTCAACGAGACTGACGGCGGTGCTACCAAACCCGAGCTGAACCAGTTTGCCGTTGGCATGGCGACCAAGTTCTGACGGGTCTCTGTAAGGAGGGCGAGCCTCCGGATAACAGGAACGACTCGGACCGAGCCTCGCCCTCCACGTGTCCCGATTGGATGGTCGCGCTCCGTCGCGACCACAGGGATTGACGAACTCTATTCCCACAAACGCTCTCCGCATTGCCAACGACAAGGCACCGGGCAGGAAAGACCATCCCTCCTCCACGAAGTACAATCTCAACACTTTTGAACCGAGGAGAGAGCCTATGTGGAGACCCGCCTTGCCGTTCTGTATGATGGGCGCCATGCTGACCGCCGTCGGCGCACAGCCGCAGGCTGATTTCTACGTTGCCACCAACGGCAACGACAGTTGGTCGGGCAAACTCGCGGTACCGAACCGACAGCGCACCGACGGACCTTTCGCCACCCTGAAAAGAGCACAACAGGCGGTGCGCGAGTTGCGACGTTCTCAGCGATTGAAACGCCCTGTGGTAGTCATGATACGCAAAGGAACATACTACCTGAACGAGCCACTGGTGTTTACCCCCGACGACTCCGGTACCGAGCAATCTCCTACAGTGTACACTGCCTACCCGGGTGAGAAGCCGACCATCAGTGGAGGCGTTGCGCTGAAGGGTTGGGTGGTTACTCCCGACGGGCGGTGGCAGCTGCAGATACCCGAAGTGCAACGCGGAGAGTGGAACTTCATCCAGTTGTGGGTGAATGGCGAGCGACGCTACCGTCCTCGCTTGCCCAAAAATGGTTACTATACTATCGCCGAGGAGTTGCCGCCGGTGCAGGGCAAGGGGAGCAACGCCTTCGTGTTTCAGCGCGGAGAAATCCATCCCAGCTGGTATCGCCTCCATGATGTAGAGGTCATGGCTACCCAGTTTTGGACGATGGCGAGATTGCGCATTGCACAGGTGGACACCGAGAAAAATATCGTCACCTTCACCGGTCACACCGCAGACGATGGTTGGTGGTCTGTTCTGCACAAGGGGCATCGCTACTTCGTAGAAAACGTCAGGGAGGCGTTGAGCGAGCCTGGCGAGTGGTATCTGGACAGGGGCACAGGAGTGTTGACCTACCTCCCCAAAGCGGGCGAAACGCCGGAAAAAAGCGCGGTGATTGCACCCAAGCTAGACCGCCTGCTTGTGCTGAAGGGGGATGTAGACGGGCGCAAGTGGGTGCAGCATCTCGTCTTTCGCGGTCTGACCTTCGCACATACGAACTGGGTGACTCCTGACGAGGGCTACAGCTTCCCGCAGGCGGAAGCCATCTTGTGGGCGGCTATCAGCGCAGAGGGGGCGCGTGATTGCGCCTTTGAGGATTGTCGCATCGCTCATACCGGAACCTACGCCATCGAGTTCGGGCGAGGGTGCAAACGCAACCGCGTGGAACGATGCGAGATGACCGACCTCGGCG
This sequence comes from uncultured bacterium, assembly GCA_938027655.1. Lineage (GTDB taxonomy): Bacteria > Armatimonadota > HRBIN16 > HRBIN16 > HRBIN16 > HRBIN16. The sequence goes on from CALJAP010000075.1 coordinate 11,604, forward strand.
CAGGGGGTGTGAAAATCGGCGAGATGGCGATTCGGCAGAATGAGGAAGAGGTCGCCAGCCATAACGGGGTGCGCGATAACCTGATTGCGCACGGCGGCAGGCTTCACCCCGCGGCGATTGGCGTGTGGATTGGGCAGTCACCCTATAACCGCATCGAGCACAACGAAATCTGCGACCTGTATTACACAGGCGTCTCCATCGGCTGGACGTGGGGCTACTCGGATGCACTGGCGCACCACAATACCGTCGCCTATAACCACATCCACCACATCGGACAGGGTGTGCTCAGCGATATGGGCGGCATCTACACGCTGGGTTTTCACGAAGGCACTGTGCTGCACCACAACCTCATCCACGACATCGAGAGCCTCAGCTATGGTGGGTGGGGCATCTACTTTGATGAAGGAACCACGCACATCCTTGCCGAGAACAACGTGGTGTATCGCACCAAGACGGGCGGTTTCCATCAACATTACGGCAAGGAAAACGTGGTGCGCAACAACATCTTCGCCTTTGCGCGAGAGGGGCAAATCCAGCGTTCACGCATGGAAGAGCACCTCTCCTTTACTTTCGAGCGCAACATCGTTTATTGGCGCGAGGGACCGCTGTTGCACGGCAACTGGGAGGATAACCAGTATAGGATGGACTACAACCTCTACTGGCACGAAGGCGGCGGTGAAATCCGTTTCGCGAACCTCTCGCTGGAGGAGTGGCGGGCGAAGGGACAGGATGTGCATTCGGTGATTGCCGACCCGCTGTTCGTTGCACCCGACAAGGGTGATTTTCGGCTGAAACCGGGCTCGCCTGCCTCCCAAATCGGCTTCCAGCCCATAGACCTCTCGAAGGCGGGCAGGCTAACCGCCAAACGCAAAGGTGGAACGCCACTGGCTCCGCCTGCCTTTCCGACGGGGAAGTAGCCGGGGGGACACTCCGCAGGAAGTGGATGGCTCGGCGGAAGCCGAGCCATCCGGCAAATCATACACCGCGCCTGCGAGACAACACACCCCACGCCGTGCACAGAACCAGCACAACAAACACAGCAGCAGTATCCCCTAGCCTTACATACAGCGTCCGTTCCCCTCTCAGCTCCACCCCATCCGCCCGCAGGTACGCCTCGGTGAACAGCTCCGCTCTTCGCAGGCATCGTCCCTGCGCGTCGAACACCGCCGAAATGCCCGTGGTGGCAGAACGCAATACCCATCGGCGCGTTTCCACCGCACGCAGGGCGCAAAAGGCAAGGTGCTGTTCCGCCGCAGGCGAATGTCCAAACCATGTATCGTTGGTCACCACGCAGAGCAGGCGCGCCCCCTGCTGCACCATCCCACAAGCGATTCGCGGGAGCGTGGACTCGAAACAGATGGGCGTGCCGATGCGCCAGGGGGTTAACAGAACGAGCCGCTCGCCCCGTGAGACGTCCACACTCACCACCCCAAAATGCTCCACCCAGGGCGTCCACCTCCGCAAGGGCACATACTCGCCCCAGGGGACAAGATGCTGCTTGCGGTAGAGGTGCACGTCACCTCCAGCAGAGAAGGCGGTGACCGTGTTGTAGCTCCTTCCGTACTCTTCTTCAAACGTACCGATAAGCACGGTGATCCCCTGTGCCGTCGCCTGCCGGATAAGTTCGGAAAAGGGATAGGCAGTAGCATCCGGCACAAGCGATTCCGGAAAAAGAACCATGTTCACCCTCTCGCGGACGGCTACCGCCAGCGCACGCGACAGGCTTGACTTGACCTGCTGCTGCATCGGTTCGTCCCACTGGCGGGTGGTGTCCACGTTGGGCTGAGCAACCAGGGCGATAAGGTGCTCTGGCGCAGGGGATGGAGACAGTCTCCACCACCCGAAAAGCAGTAGAAGCACAGAGAGTTCCACTGCTCCCAACAGGGGACGCATCTTGCGCTGCGCGACCGCTTCGGCAATGGAGGCATTCACCACAACCAGCCATGCGCTCAGCCCCCAGACGCCCAGCAGTTCCACGCTCTGTAGAGGCAAGAGGTAGTTATGCTGAGAGACCGCCAGCTGTCCCCACAGGAAGCCCCATGCTCCCGCCCCTCGCAACCACTCGACGGCTACCCACAGTGCTGTCGTCCACCCAACCGGCAAGGCGGAACCCCGTACCAGCCGGTTAGCCAGCGCGTGGAGCGCTCCGAATGCGCCTGCGAACAACGTCTGCGACAGCACCAGCGCGCCCCACGCCGCCAGCCCCAGCCAGAAGCTGCCTGTCCACCGATGCACGAACTGCTGCATCCACCAGAGCAACACACCGTAGAAGCAGGTGCCCCAGAGCGTCGTGAGCAAACATCCCTGCACGGGGCGTGAAACGGTACGCAGTACGAGCACCAGCGGCACCAGCGCAAACCACGCCAGCCAGCCCCAGTCTACCGGCGGGAACGCCAGCCACAGCAACAATGCGCTTAACACACTGCCCAGAATGGAAACGAAGAGCCTCTTCACATTGTGCCCTTTTCGCTGAGCGTCGCACAGAAGCCTTCAGGGTAGCGGGCGGAAACGCAATCTTTTAGATGCCTGATGTTGCTGCAACCTGCAGGTTGCGTGCTGCCCACGCAACCTAAAGTCTGTGGCTGTATCGTCACTCTGATACGGCTAGAAAGGGCGTTTATCTTAGAGAGTGTCTGACAATTGAGGCTGTTCGAAAAATCGTAGGATATGAGGTATCATTATTGCCATGAAACGCCGTCACACTAAACGTAGTCTCATGCGTCAAGTCACGCTCACCACTGTGTCTGCCAAGACTATCCTGTCAATCATGCAACGCTTCTGCCAACTTCATCCCCTGCCCAAAACGCGCGGACGACCACGCCTCTACCCCGAAGCGCTCATCCTCACCCTTGCCCTGCTGCAAGTGCGCAACAACGCCTCGTGGCGACAACTGCGCTACGCCTGTGCCCCAGAGGCGCTTCCCACTCATGCCCTGCCCGCTTTGGGCACATTGGTCTATCGCATTCACACCATTCCCGATGAACGCTGGCATCAACTCTTGGCGTGGCTGGCTCAGCAGGGGATGGCGTTAGAAGAGGCTACCACCGACACGCCGTATGCGATGGTGGACGGCACAGGGGTGGGGTATGCGACGTTGTTTTATGCGCAGTT
>CALJAP010000076.1 GCA_938027655.1 uncultured bacterium
GGAGGGCGGTCGTCACACGCCGTTTTTCAGCGGGTATCGTCCTCAGTTTTACTTCCGCACGACGGACGTGACGGGCACGATGAAGTTGCCGGAGGGCGTGGAGATGGTGATGCCTGGGGACAACGTGCGGATAGAGGTAGAATTAAACGAGCCGATAGCGATGGAGGAGGGCTTGCGCTTTGCGGTGCGCGAGGGTGGTCACACGGTGGGCGCAGGCGTGGTCACCAAGATTATGGAGTAAAAGCAGGGAACGACGATGGCAAGCAAGAACAAAGAAAACCGGATAATCATCACGCTGGCTTGCACCGAGTGTCGCTCGCGCAACTACACAACCACCAAGAACCGGATTAACGATCCGGACAGGCTGGAGTTGCGCAAGTACTGCCCACGTTGTCGTCACCACGTGGTGCACCGCGAGGTGAAGTAAGCAGGTTTCGAGCGCAGGGTTACCTGCGCTGCTGTGTGCAGGGGTGTAGCTCAGCATGGTAGAGCACCGGTCTCCAAAACCGGCGGTCGGGGGTTCGAGTCCCTCCACCCCTGCCATTTGTATGTCAATTCAGTACGTCAAGAGAGACAACCGTCATGGGCATGGTGAAAACGAAAACGAAAGAGACGGAGCGAGCGAAGCCTGCTACCTCAGGAGCGGGTAGACCTCCGATACGCCGAACACCCAGTTTCGAGCGCATCCGTCGCTTTCTGAATGATGTGTGGATAGAACTGAAACGTTGCGAGTGGCCAACACGCGAACAGATTGTGCGCTCCACCATGATTGTGCTGGGCTTTATCGCGGTGATGAGCGTGTATATCGGAGCGCTGGATGCCTTGCTGTCGTGGGTCACGCGAGCGTTAAGGCTGTTCTGAGGGCGGGCGATGCAAAAGCAGTGGTATGCCGTACATACTTACGCCGGTCACGAGAATAAGGTCAAGACCGCCATCGAGCGACGCGCAGAGGCGATGGGACTGCGTGACCGTATCTTCCGTATTCTTGTGCCCACCGAACAGGAGATGCGCACCCGTCAGGGCAAAAAGGTCACCGTCAGCCGGAAAATCTTCCCCGGTTACATCCTGATAGAAATGATACTGGACGAACAGACCTGGTATCTGGTGAAGAGTACGGCTGGTGTGACGGGCTTTGTCACCTCCGGCGATAAGCCGGTGCCTCTGCAGGAGAAAGAGGTAGAGGCTATTCTCGAGACGGTGGAGGGTACCCAGAAAAAACCGCGCGTGGCATGGCAGCCGGGCGAACAGGTGCGCGTGGTGTCCGGTCCGTTTACCGACTTTCATGGCACCATCCAAGAGGTGCTACCGGATAAAGAAAAAGTGCGCATCTTGATTTCGCTCTTTGGACGCGATACACCGGTAGAGCTCGACTTCGAGCAGGTAGAGAAAATCACGTAGGACGCGCAAAGACGGAGGGTTTACGTTGGCAAAAAAGATTCTGGCTGTGGTCAAGCTGCAAATACCGGCAGGAAAAGCGACTCCTGCTCCACCGGTGGGTTCCTCGTTGGGACCTTACGGTATCAATATGATGGAGTTCATCAAGCAGTACAACGAGCGTACCGCCTCGCAGGTGGGGTCCATTGTACCGGTGGAAATCACCATCTACGAGGACCGTTCGTTTACCTTCGTGACGAAGACGCCACCGGCTTCGGAGCTGTTGCGAAAAGCGGCGGGCATCGAGAAAGGCTCCTCCGCGCCGAACCGGCAGAAGGTGGGCAAGATTACCGTAGAGCAACTGCGTGAAATCGCCCGCATCAAGATGCCCGACCTGAACGCCAACGATGAAGAAGCGGCAATGAAGGTCGTGGCGGGAACCGCCCGCTCGATGGGAATTGAAATCGTTTCATCGTAGGTGCTCCCATGTGGGAGGGGTAAAACCCGAAAAAAACACACCACAGGAGGAAGAACACAATGCCACAACACGGCAAACGTTACCTAGAAGCGAAGCAGAAGATAGAACGCAACCGGCTTTACGGGGTGCGTGAAGCGATAGAGCTGGCAAAGTCGCTCGCAAACGCCAGCTTCGATGAGACCATCGATATCGCCGTCAATCTGGGGGTGGACCCCCGTCACGGTGACCAGATGGTGCGCGGCACCACCACCCTGCCACACGGAACCGGCAAGAAGATAAAGGTGGCAGTGTTCGCCAAGGGCGACAAAGCGGAGGAGGCACTGAATGCGGGCGCGGATGTGGTCGGTGCGGAAGACCTCATTCAGCAGATTCAGCAAGGCTGGCGTGACTTCGACGTGCTGGTCGCCACCCCGGATATGGTGCCGCAGGTTAGCCGCCTGGGACGCCTGCTGGGTCCTCGCATGCCGAATGCCAAGTCGGGCACAGTGACCAACGACCTTGAGCGCGTGGTGCGTGACCTGAAGCAGAGCAAGCGCGTCGCGTTCCGCGTGGAGAAGGCGGGTATCGTACACATGCCTATCGGCAAGGCATCGTTCGAGGTGGACCAGCTGGTGGAAAACTTTAACGCCGCGATCAGTGCGCTGCTGAAGGCGAAACCTGCTGCTGCCAAAGGGCGCTACCTGCGCGGGATCACCGTCTCGTCCACAATGGGACCCGGCATCCGCGTGGACACGCAGGAAGCGCAGAAGCTGGCAGAAACCGCCGCGTAAAAGAGGCTGTCTCGTGCTTTGTCATGCTGAGCGTTAGCGAAACATCTCCACCTATCGCTACACCGAGATTCTTCGCTTGCGCTCAGAATGACAGGCGTGTGAGACCGCTTTGTGTGAAACATCCTCATAAACCTCCCTGCGCAACAGGAGAAACGCCCTTTTCCGGTGTATTGGGTGAGTGTAGCCAGCAAGGAGGATGCTGCTGAGATGGCAACGGACACTCTTACCCCCAAACAACAGGCTATCTGGGCGCTGGAACGTAAGCCCCCACGCCCCAACAGTAAAGTGCCTACCTTTGAGCTGGAGTTCCAGCTGACCCAGGAGTTGCTGGGCAAGGAGTACCACCACTGGCACAAGTTCCAGAACGCGAGCGCAGTGGAACGCGACCGCATGTTGCGCGAGAACGCCGAGCTATACATCGAGGTCGCCGAGCGGCTGGACTACAGCATCATCATGATTGTACACGCCCCCGACGATGAGGGGCTCGGACAGACAGTTCGCTACATCCGTGGCATCGTGGGCGACAAATACCTGCTGATTGCGCATGGTGACGCCACTTTTGCCATCCCGTCCGGCAGCGATATGATGGAGGTGGCTACCGCCTTCTTCGAGCGTCCCGATGAGATGCACGATACCGCAAGGCGCAATGTACAGTGGGCGCTCCAGCGAGGCAGGCGTCTGCGCGAGGAGTACGGCATCGACGGCTTCGCCCTGTGCGCTGACTACGCATTCAATGACGGTCCTTTTCTCTCCCCGCGCATGTTCCGGCAGTTCGTCACGCCCTACCTGAAGGAGCTGGTAGCAGGGTATCGCGCGATGGGCTTGTACGTCATCAAACACACGGACGGCAACATCATGCCCATCCTGGACCAGATTGTAGAGGCGGAACCCCACGGGTTGCATTCCATCGACAGCCAGGCGAAAGACATGGACATCGCCAGGATTAAAGCGCTGGCAGGCGAGAAGCTCTGCCTGCTGGGCGGAGTGCAGTGTAGCCTTCTGCAAACCGGCACGGAAGAGCAGATTATCCAGAACTGCAAGTACGTTCTGCGGCACGGAATGCCGGGTGGTGGATACATTTACGCTACCACCAATGTGGCATTTAAGGGATTGCCTCTGGAGCGTTACCTGCTGATGCTGGAGATGCGCGAACGCTACGGCTGGTACGACGAGCACGGCAACCCCTGCCCCGAACTGTATCGGGATTAGGATATAAGGCGAACCGTTCCACGCTCTCTTCGCTCTTGACAGGGAGAGCAACTATGTGCGGGTAATCACTGTATATTACCCTGACCCCCAAATATGGGAAGAAGGTTTTCGGCGGAGGAAAGAGACATGAAATGTCACATCTGCGGAGGGCATCTCGAATCAACACTATCGGATTTACCGTTCAATCTTGCGGACAGAAAGGTTGTCATCGTGAGGGAAGTACCGGTGTTACGATGTAAACAGTGTGGGATCTATCTAATGGAAGACCATGTGATGCAGCATGTGGAGGAAACTCTGGCTCAGGTGGACGCAAAAGCAGAGATAGAGGTCGTCCCCTACGCGGCGTGAGGGAAGCGCAAACGCCATGGCTGGCACGACGCTACGGCTGGTACGACGAGCACGGCAACCCCTGCCCCGAGTTGTATCTGGTAACATCATCACCGCCAGCAGGCAAGACGCGGTTGAGCGAATGGGCGAGGGAAAATGCAGAGCATCTGGGGCGTCGTTACCATAGCGAATTGGTACGCCGGCGCAACCGTGAACGAAGCGATGAGGAACTCTGAGGAGGTGTACGAGTATGGAATTACGTTCCATAGACGACCTGCCTGTCCAGAAGGAACTGCCCGATCCCTTCGTGCGCCCTGATGGGCAGCGCATTACCTCGCCGCGTGAATGGAAGCCCCTGCGCGAACACTGGCTGCAGCTGGTGTTGCACTACGAGTACGGCGAACTACCTCCCAAACCGCGCGGGGTGCGGGCGGAAAAGCTAGAGGAAACAGAACTCTCCGTCCCGAAGGCGGTGCGCACCGAATACCGTCTGCACATCGATACTCCTGTCCCTTTGAGTGCGCGCCTGTTGCTCTTTCGCCCACGCGGGCAGACGAAGCTTCCCGTCATCGTAGACGGCGACCTCTGCTGGGGCGAGCCAAAGGAAGCTATCGTGGAGGAAGCGCTCAAGCGGGGTTACGCCCTTGCTTTCTTCGACCGCACCCAAATCGCCCCCGATAGCGCGGAACGGAAAGGTGTCTACGCGGCATATCCCGATTATGAGGGAGGCAGGCTGGCGGCATGGGCATGGGGGTATCATCGGGTAATCGATTTTTTGCTTGCGCAAGCTGACGCGCATCCCAAACAGGTCGTAGTCACAGGGCACTCTCGAGGGGGCAAGACCGCTCTGCTGGCAGGAGCGACCGATGAGCGCATCGCTCTCACCGCGCCGAACAACTCCGGCTGTGGCGGCGCAGGGTGCTACCGTATTCAGGCGGACGGGAGCGAAACCATCGCCGACATCCTGGGCATGGTTCCTTACTGGTTCCACCCACGTTTCGCCCAGTTCATCGGAAAGGTGGAACGTTTGCCGTTTGACCAGCACGTCGTAAAGGCGCTGGTGGCTCCACGTGCCCTGCTGAGCACTGAGGCGCTGGCAGACCTGTGGGCGAACCCCGAAGGCACACAGGTGACCTACCTCGCTGCGAAAGAGGTGTATCGCTTCTTGAAGGCAGAGGAGCGAATAGGCATCTGGTTCCGCGAGGGCGGACATGAGCACTCGCTGGCAGACTGGCAGGCACTGCTGGATTTCGCAGATTGGCAGCTGCTGGGCAAGCCCCCTGCGCGCGCATTCAATAAGCTGGCTTTTCCGCCGCGGGAGGATGCGTACTCCTGGCGAGCACCTTGAGCGCAGCCTGCGGAAAGTGGTGTCTTATTAAAGGAAAAGGGGGGTTCCTTTAATAAGCGGGAATCATGATTTAAAAACTTTTCATAAGGTCATGCCTTCCCATGAAACGAGGGCTTACCGGTCGCTATGAAGTCAGCCGTATCGGTGGCGAGGAGATCAGGGCTTTCATCCCTCACCCTT
>CALJAP010000077.1 GCA_938027655.1 uncultured bacterium
GCACGCGACGCAGGCTCCAACCGTACAGAACTTGGTGCCGGGCGTTACCGGCAGGAACCATCCGCGCGGCAGGAAGGTCGCGATCACATCTGCCAGCGACACGCCCGCTTCACACCGCACCACGCCGGTTGTCTCGTCGAAGGCGAGGAAGCGGTCCAGGCGTTCCATCAGGATGACCCCACCCTCGCTGTTAAGCGCGGCGTCGCCGTACGCTCGCCCCAGCCCGCGCGGCAGGAAGCCGTTGGGTTCCTCCTGCTGAAGCGTGACCGCGACCTCCTTTACCCTCTCAGGGCGATAGAGGTGACACACGGCGCGCGGATAACGCCCCCAGCCGGTTATCTCTTTTTGGAAAAGTGAGTCTGGCATCAAGTGCTGTACTTCGTCACGAGAGGGAAGTTACCCTTTTTGCGGGGGAAAGGAAGCAGACCTCACACGAAGGTGCGGGAGCGTGGAGAGGTGGCTATCGCACCCCTTTCTCTTTCAGTACTCCATCCATCCACGCTTTGTCCTCCTCGCTGAGCGCGGCGGGTGGGTCTGCTGCATAGTTCAACACCATGCCATATCTTCCCTGCTGATACACCTGGTTCAGCACCGCTTGCAGGTCTACCACGACGTCAGGGTCACCTTCCAGCAGGGGCACAATGACGCGGGGCAGACGTTCCTGCAGGGAGACCAACCAGACCCAGGCGTTGCCCTCACTCCAGCCGCCTTTATGCAGACAGACCACATAGTCCCATTTCTTATGCCCTTCCAGCGCAGGGCGCGGAGCGAACACGGTGTGTTCCCCGTAGTGGAGCAAGTCAATCTCCATCAGGTGCGTGGTGCTGTGTATCAGTTCGCGCTGCTTTTCCAGATACAGCTCGCGCCCGTGTGCGCCGGGCGTCTTGTTAGCAGGGCTGAGCAGTTCGATAACGGTGACCAGCTGGCGTTCCCCGCCTTTCAGACGAAAAATCTGCAGGAAAGCTTCGCGCACGGGGAAAGGCTGAATCTCTATTCTGAGGGGAGGGTCGGCAAGAGCTGCCCCACCGGCTGCGCCTCTTTCCACAGAAAGGGGACTCCGCACAGGGCGGGATACCGTCACGTCGGGCGTGATAATACGCAGGGTGTCGGGTCTTTCCACATACACGCGCTCGTCGATATCCGCCATGTAACCCTCCGGCAGGGACGGCGCGATGGCATCAGCCAGATAGGTGACAAAGCGGTGATGCACCCCCGGCCAGAGCTGCAGGTCCTCTAGATACGGGTTCATGCCCGGAAATGGGTTATCTCTCATGTCCGTTCACCAGCACTATTATACTCTTCGTTACATGATGGAAGTAATCACTCCTGACAAACTCAGGGAGAGGCCCACCAGAATCCACGCCCACCATTTCCATCGGCGCGTACTGAACAGCTGGAGAAACAGCACCGTTCCCATCACGGTCAGCAGGTCGACTGCTACCTTGCCTTGCGGGTGGTTCTGCGGTTCGCCCAGCACGCCCAGATAGGTGCCCGTTGCCGATAAGCCGGTGAGTGTGAGCAAGAGGGCCGCCATTCGCTCGCCGGAGCGCAGCTCCGCCCCGATGGCGATAAGCGTTAACATTGCACCCAGCAGACCGGCAAGTTCCAGACCGATAGGCATCCAGTGCGACCACCCGTTGGAGCCGAGCAGCACGGTGAATAACGGTATCAGGCAAGTGACAAACAGAGGGACATACCAGTACGACACCTGCCGGAACTGCGGGCGAGGGGGAAGCACCTCGAGTTTGACAGGAATGCTGATGCGGTTTTCGCCGTTCACGAACTGCACCACATCGGACAGCGTACCCTGTGCCGAAACCATCCCCGTATCGGCGGTCAGGGTGACCACCTGTTGTTTGCGCTGAAGCACGGTGGGATGCACATACAGCCAGCCGGGTTGGGAGACCAGTCGCGCATCCAGCGGCTTCCTGTTGACCGAACGCACCACTACCTTTGCCACACATCGTTCGCCCTGACGCACCGGACCGAAAGAGACCTGCTGCGGCTCCACTTTCGCAACCGCTGAGCGTGGGCTTTCGGGAGCGGGACGCGGAGCGGACCTCTGCTTCTGCTGCACCCCATACGCCTCGGCGGAGACCACCGCGAGCGTCTCGTCACCCGCATCAGGCAACATCACCTGCACACGGCGCAGTGCCTGCGCGAACTCACCGGCTGTGGGATAGCGGTCCTCTTTGCGTTTCGCTAGCGCACGGTCGATCACCGTCTGCAACGCGGGTGGCGCATCGGGCACAAACTGCCGTAGAGGAGGCGGCTCCTGCTTCTGTACCGCCTCCTGCCACGAGAAGGGGTTCTTGGGGTTGGCAGCGTTGAAGGGGCGTTGACCGGTCACCATCTCGTAGAGGGTCACACCTACCGCCCACAGGTCGGAACGGTGGTCGGAGCGCTCTTCCTCCTCGAAATCCTCGGGCGCCATGTACACATACGTGCCCGCGCCCCCGGCATAGGAGCCTGTGCCCAGAATAGTTGCCAGCCCGAAATCCACCAGTTTGACCGCGCCGTCTTTGCGTATCAGGATGTTGCCCGGCTTAATGTCGCGGTGGATGGTATGATTACGGTGAGCGTAGTCCAGCGCGTCCAGCACCTGAGTGGCGATATCCAGTGCCTGACGGATAGGCAGCTTCCCCTGCTGGCGCAGCAGTTCCTGCAGATTGACGCCGGGTACATATTCCATCGCAATAAGGATTTTGCCATCTACCCGGTCCACGCTGTGCACGCGCACGATGTTGGGATGGTTCAGGCGGTCCAACAGGCGAGCCTCTTCCAGGAAACGCTCCATGTCGCCCGCCTGCACGTTGATTTCCTTCAGGGCAACCTGCTTGCGCAATAGGGAATCCCATGCGAGGTACACGATGCCCGTTGCGCCGTAGCCCAGTACGTCCACCCGCTCATATTTACCGATGGGGCTGAGTGCCATCGTTCATCCCTTCCGGTATTGCGCGAAAGACGGTCAGTTTACCCGCATCTATCACGTACACCGAGCCGTCTGGCGCCAGCGCCAGCGCAGCCGGACGTTTGAGCTTGCCTTCGCCGATGGTTCCCAAAAGTGTGCCATCCGGTCGGTATTTAAGGATATGTTTGGCAGCGCGGTCGCTCACGTAGAAGTTGCCCTGCGAGTCGGTAGCGAAATAGACCATGTCCGGTTTGATTTCAGCATTCGCCGCCGCGCTGAACGGTGTGCCGGATACTGTGAGTATCTTCCCCTCCGGCGAGATGCAGAGTATCCTGCCCTGCTCGCTCATCGCGTAAATCTTGCCCTGCGGGTCGACGACCAGCGGCGCACCGCGTAGCGGTTTATTTAGCAACACCTGTGGCTGCTCCGCGTAACGCACGCTTGCCAGGTCGACAATGGGAGGAGGCGGTGGCAGCTGAGGCGCAGGCTTCGGCTTTCTGATGGAGGTAATTGCCCCCAGTACGCTCGCTATCACCAGCACCCCCACCGCGCCCAGTACTATCTGTCGGAGCGAGACTCGCCGTGCCAGACGAGCTATTCGGCGCAGAGGGTCACGGGCGGTTGGCAATTCGGAGACCGTTTGCAGCTCTTCCTCATCGTCATACCGGGCAGCGACCTCGCGCATATCCGCTGCCAGCAACACCGTGATGTTATCCTGCCCGCCCTGCGCATTGGCGGCGTCCACAAGGCTGCGACAGGCTCGGTCGGGGTCGTAACGGTGCTTGTGCAGCAGTCGTGCAATCTCTTCCTCCCACACCATGTTCGTCAACCCATCGGTGCAGAGCATCAGCATGTCGCCGGGTTCCATCTCTGCCGAGATAATATCGGGGGTGTAGTCGGCGTTCGTGCCCACAGCGCGGGTCAGCATGTGTCGAAAGCGGCTGTGTCGAGCCTGCTCGATGCTCATTCCTCCTGCACGCACCTGCTCGGCGACGAAGGTATGGTCTTCCGTCAGGGGGTGCAACTGCTCGCCTCGCAAGATATAGGCACGGCTGTCGCCTACGCTGGCTACCCACACCTCCATGTCTTTTACCAGCGCGATGACGAGGGTAGTGCCCATGCCTTCGTATTCGGGGTGTTCTTCGGCGCGTTGCTGGATAGAGATGTGCGCGGCTTCTACCGCGAAACGCAGCAGGGCGGAGGCATCGGCATACGCTACGTTGTTGAGTATCGCCTGCGACGCTGCCTCCACCGCCGCGCGACTGGCGACCTCTCCGGCGTTGCGACCGCCCATACCATCGGCGACAATGAGCGCGAGGTCAAAAACTCCGCGCAGCTGCGTCGCCTCCAGTATAGCGTAGCTGTCCTCGTTGTGTGCTCGCACTTTGCCTACATCCGTTGCGGCGGCTATCTGCCAGAGAGGTTTCTTTCCTGTCATCAGACCTGCCATTCTGTTACTCCACATCCTGTCTGATAGTCCACGCCACATACAGCACAAATAGCACCAGCGCAGCCAGCAATACAAACCGAAGTAGCCCAGCCAGAACGTTCATTATGGCTCCTTAATGTCAAAGCGTAATGTGGTGTTGCCCACCCGAATGATGTCGCCCGAGTGTAGCCCCAGCGGTTTGTGCGGGGAGAGACGGCTATCGTTCACAGCAGTACCCGACGCACTGCCCAGGTCTTCTATGCACCACTGTTTACCGTCCCAGCGGACGACCGCATGGCGCATCGCCACCTCTGATTCCTCCAGAACGATATCCGCCGTCAGCGCACGCCCGATTAACGCCTCGCTGGGCAGGGGGACCACATCCTGCTGCGGGGTGTCCGGGTGCAGGGTCAAAAAGGCAGGTGGACGCGACGAGATGGCTTCTGCAACGGGTGCTTCGCGCTTTTCGGCAGGCGGTTCGGTGTACTCAAAAACCAGCACCGTCTTGCCCATGCGGATACGATCGCCCGATCGCAGCACCTTGTTGTCCACCCGTTGTTCGTTCACGTACAGCCCATTGGTGCTCTGGAGGTCATAAATGACGTAGTTTCCCGCTACCGCATCCCACTCGATACGAGCGTGTCGGCGCGAAACCTGCCGGTCGGCCTCCAGCACTAGGTCACAGCCTGCGTTGCGCGAGCGTCCGATGATGACCGGTCGGCTTGCCAGAGGGAACAGAAGTTTTCCGTCCTCGCTTCTCAGCGCCGCTCGCGAGGCAGCCCCGGACGCCACATCAGTGGTGGAAGCAACAGGCGTGCTGGCGACGTTGGTGGCTTCTTCGACCGGCGTGAACCCCAGCGAGGGAGGTGTCACAGGCAACGGCACAGAGGGGTCGAACCGGGCGGTGATGCGCAGTGCCTGTCGGAGGGCGTTTGCAGGGGCTACAGGCTGCGCCACTACCTCGCAGAGAATGCCTCCGCGCAGGCGGTAGCCCTCCTGTTGCAGCTCCTGCCACAGCGCGTCCGCCAGGTCTTGCGGTTGCAAGAAGGTGAGGTACGCTTCTTGCTCCTCCGGGTTCTGCAGGGCGATTTCCAGCTTGTAGCGGTTTGGCACGTACAGTTCGCCGTCCAGCCCTTCGATGCAGTGTTCTTCCGCCGCCATGACCAGCCGACGTAACACCTCGCGCGGGTGCAGCTCGCCTCCTGTGCCGAAAAGCCCCTCGTACCAGTTTCCGAACAGCGTGTTGATGCGCTCGAACAGGTTGCGCACGTGCCTCTCACCTTCCTGCGATACACTGCCTTTGATTATATCCCGCGTTGCGTGTGGCGTCAACCTCTGCGGTACCACAAGGTTTTCGGATGTTTTGCGTTGAAAAAGGGATTGGATGGCAACGAGGGGGCAACGCATGAACGAGATACCTCGACGCATTCTGCGGCTGCAAGAGGAGTTAATCGCTCTGCGCCACGACCTGCACGCCCATCCCGAGCTGGGCTTCGAGGAACAGCGCACGGCGGGCGTTGTGGCAGGTTGGCTGAGGAGGCACGGGCTGGAAGTGCGTGCAGGGGTCGCGGGCACCGGTGTGGTGGGCACTCTGCGCGGGGAGGCGGGTGCGGGTGCTGTGGTTGGCTTTCGCGCCGACATGGACGCTTTACCTATCGAGGAACAGAGCGACCTGCCTTACCGTTCGCAGCACCTCGGCAAGATGCACGCCTGCGGGCATGACGGGCACACCACCATCCTGCTGGGCGCGGCGGCGGTGCTGGCTGAGCTGCGCACGCAGCTGCGCGGGACAGTGCGCTTCTATTTCCAGCCGGCGGAGGAGGGCGTTTCGGGCGCGAAGGCGATGCTGGCAGAGGGTATCCTGCAGGAAATGCCTCCCCGATGGGTGGTGGCGCTACACGGACGACCCGGACTGCCGCTGGGGAGTGTGGGCGTTCGTGCAGGCGCGATGATGGCATCGGCAGACACGTTCGACGTCTGGCTACAAGGCAGGGGCGGGCACGCCGCACTGCCGCACCTCACCAACGACCCGATTGTGGCTGGGGCGCAGCTGGTGCAAGCGATGCAGACGCTAGTGAGCCGCGAAAG
Organism: uncultured bacterium; assembly: GCA_938027655.1. GTDB lineage: Bacteria > Armatimonadota > HRBIN16 > HRBIN16 > HRBIN16 > HRBIN16. Next base: position 6,429 of record CALJAP010000077.1, read on the forward strand.
CGCGCCTTCCGACCCCATCGTGCTGAGTGTGACGCAGTTCCACGCCGGTAATACCTACAATGTGTTGCCACAGGAAGCGCGTTTGGCGGGAACGGTGCGCTGTCTGCGCGAAGAGACACGGGGCAGGGTGAGAGAGCGCGTGGGGCAACTGGTGAGCGCGACCGCTCAGGTGTGGCATCTGGACGGGCGATTCGAGTGGTATGAGGGCGCGCCTGTTTTGTGGAACGACGAGAAGGTTGCCGCACGGATAGCGCAGGTGGCGGAAGAGGCTTTCGGTAAAGAGAGGGTAATACGGCTCGAGTATCCGCTGATGGGCGCAGAGGATTTTGCCCACTTTGCGCAGGCGGTTCCGTCGGCGATGTTTTTCCTCGGGCTGGGCGAGGTTGCGGACTGGCACACCGCCTGTTTTGATTTCCCTGACGAGGCGATTGCGCCGGGGGTGGAAATGTTCGTGCGGCTTGCGCTAGCGGAATCGAGGACATAAGGGCAGGGCGGCTCTGCCGCCCTGCCCTCCGCGCAGATGAACCGCTTTGGCATCCCTCCTCTCCGATGCCTCTGGTGTCCTTCGCCAGCCAAGTTAGAGGTATGCGCCCTCGCGTATCATGAGTATCACCAGTGCAATTGCCGCGATGGCCACACAGAGCGCAATAACGGACGACATCTCGCCACACCTCGCTTCCGCATGCTAATAGGGTGAAAAGGGTACTCCTTGGGCATTCGCGCGTTCGTCTTCATAGAGGTCTTTCCACCGGAAGCGGCAGGTTGCTCCTGCACATCCTGCGAGGTGCGCCGAAAACCGCGAAGGATACTGACGGTAAATTGCGCAGATGCCTGTTCACCTAATCCGGACGTTTCGCCCTCTTCAGCTGCTCTGCCAGCGGGGAGCGCTTGTAGAACTCATCCAGCGGGTAGCAGCCGGAGGGCAACCCGTTGCGTGGAGCGGTAGTGCAGTCACTGAAGGTGCGGCACAGGCGTTTGGTCTGCAGAGGTTTGCCTTCCAGCACGTCGCGCGGTAGCTCGGGGTACGCCAGCATCATGCGCCCCAAGCCCGCAAAATCCGTCCATCCCTCCCGCACTGCCGCCTGCGCCACGTGCGGGATGTACTCTTGCAGGTAGGTATACGCCGTGCCCACGAACACCAGCTCCGGGAACAGGCTTTTCAAGGTATGTACTGCCCACATCTGTCGTGCCACCCCTACCAGCGGGTCTTCGGGAGGCTGGTAGCCGTCGGAGGGTGGATACAGAGCGGGACGCTGGATATGCGGGTTGTAGTACGGACTGCCTGCGGAGAGATTCACCAGCCAGATGTCCAGTTCCCGCAGCAGGGCGAGAAAAGCGGCGGGTTCGGTCAAGTCGGGTTCCGTCGGGTTGTGCGGGTTCACTCCAAAACCCCAGCGGTAGGGAAGCAGGTGCTCGTGTGGCTCCGGCACGCCGACCCCTGGTTTGCCCGGACGAGATGTAGCGGGGTCCGGGCGGAACGGTATCATGTCGTACGCGGAAAGTCGCACCCCGATGCGCAGACCCGGCGCCTCGGCACGAATCCCCTGCACCACCTCGCGCAGGAAGCGGGTGCGGTTTTCGAAACTGCCGCCATAGTCGCCTTCGCGCACATGTGCGCTGAGGAACTCGTGCCCCAGATAGCCGTGGCAGTGCTTGATGTCCACGAAATGGAAGCCGATTTGCCATGCCAGCTTCGCCGCGCGGATGAACGAGTCGATAATCTGTCGAACCTCGCCATCGGTCAGGACAGGGTAGTCATCGGGCAGGTTCAGACGCCTGTCCAGAATGGGGTGGCGGTACAGGATGCGCGGTTCGGGCTTGTCCTTCGGACGACTGTAACGACCGGAATGGGTTAGCTGTAAGCCGACGACCAGCCCGTCGGTGGAGCCGACCGCTTTGCGGTGCTCTTGGACCAGCGCCTCGCGCAGGCGGGCGAGGTCATCGCGCGTCTGTTCGTTCAGCACCAGCTGGTTGGGGTTCGCCCTGCCGTCGTCCTGCACCGCTACCGCCTCACCGCCCCAGACCAGTTTCGCCCCGCTGCTGCCGAATCGTCGCCACCGACGAAAGGTGAGGTCGGAAGGTCTGCCGTCGCGCGTGCCGTCCCACCCTTCCATTGGCTGTACTGCAAAGCGGTTGCCACTAGTTAATCCGTCCACCGTCAACGGCTGTGCGAGGGGCGAGGCATCTCCCGACAGCACCTGTCGGTCACAGGGGATGCGTAGATTTAGACGTTGCAGCGCACCGATGAACTCATCGACGCTCTTTATGGCTGCCAGCTTGACGTATTCGCTCATGAGAAAAATATTCGGCATGAGAGGCGAAAAATCCCCCTGTCGCTGCGGGAAAGAGGGGACTCTTCCGATACCCAGACGCCGCACCGGTTAAGGCAGATGCTGCCGAACTTGTTTGCTGGAGAGCAAATAGCGCAGGGATTACACCTCCGTCGGCGAATAAAGTTGCGAACACCATTTAAGGAGTATGTAGCGATGGATGAGTTCGTTCTGCTACGTCGGCACCTTTTGAAAGGGATTGGTTCACTAGCGGCGTTCGCTACTCTGGCGGAGGGAATCGGAACAAGCATGGCATACGCAGGCACACAGTCCGCGCAGCAAGAGGGCGCGTTGAATGTGCGCGACTTCGGCGCGAGAGGCGATGGCAAAAGCGACGATACCGAAGCCATCCAGAAAGCGATAGACGCCGCGCACGCGATGGGCGGGAACATCGTCTTTATTCCACGAGGCGACTACCTGGTTGCGGGCACGCTGGAAGTGCGCGAACACGTGGTGCTGGAAGGGGTGTTTCGTGGGCCCACGTACGGCTCGCAAAACAAGGGTAGCACCCTGCTGGCTGTCGCCGGTAAGGGGCAGTCGGACGGTACACCTTTCATCACCCTGCGGCAGAACGCTACCCTGCACGGCATTACCATCTTCTACCCCGAGCAGGTGCAGAAAGACCCGCCCGTTCCTTACCCCTGGACGGTTCGCGGCATCGGTGATAACTGCACGCTGGTAGATGTGTTGCTAGTCAATCCTTATCAGGGCATAGACTTCGGTACGTTCCCGGCAGGCAGGCACTTCATCCGCAACGTGGGGATGCAGGCGCTGTATCGTGGGCTGTATATCGACAAGTGCTTTGACATCGGCAGGGTGGAGAACCTGCATATCTGGCCCTTCTGGGAGGTGTGGCAGACCCCCCTCAAGCAGTTTACCGAACGCGAAGGCATCGCCTTTATCATCGGGCGCACCGACTGGGAGTATATGAGCAACTGCTTCTGTATCGGCTACAAAATCGGTTTCCAGTTTATCCGCACCGAAGCAGGCTCACCCAATGTGGTGCTTACTCAATGTGGTTCAGACGTCGGACCTACCGCAGTGCGCGTGGAAAGCGTGCAGGAACACGCAGGCGTCTCGTTCGTAAACGGACAGTTTATGGCAGGCATCGAAATCGAGGAAACTAACGCGGGACCGGTGAAGTTCACCGCCTGCGGTTTCTGGGGAGTGGAAACCACCGAAAGCCACGCAGTGCTCAAGGGCAAAGGGCATACTTTCTTTAACGGCTGTCACTTCAACGGCTGGGACAGGAAGAGAACGGGCGCGCCTTGCATCGACGCGCGGCGCGGCGGTGTCACCGTCATCGGCTGCGACTTCATGGATGCGGGCAAGACGCATATCCGGCTGGGTTCAGACATTGACGCCGCGCTGGTGACCGGCAACCGGTTTCGCGGGCAGGAAGGTATTCTGAACGAGGCGGGCGGTAAGGCGCAGCTGGGGATGAACGTGGTAACGCCATAGTAGTTCGCCACATAGGATTATTTGGATATGAGCCGAACGGTTGTGCTTGCCTGGCATTGTGAGCAAAGCGAAGCATCCCGTGTTAACGACACGCTGAGATGCTTCGCTATCGCTCAGCATGACATAATGGACTGAAAAAAACAGTCTCCCCACATTGATGAACTTCGAAAAATAGTCGCATGTGGCGAACTCGTACTACAGACATTTGACAAATCGATTGTTTTCATCCACCAGGATAATGCGCGGTGTTATCGGCTCGTCGGTCAGGGCGAAGGCGGCGATAATCACCTTCTGCCCAACCGATACCTTCAACGCTGCTGCGCCGTTGATACAGATAACCCCACTGCCCGGCTCGCCGGCGATGGCGTAGGTTTCGAACCGCTCGCCGTTGGTCAGGTTCCACACGTGCACGAGCTCGCCGGGCAGCAGGTGTACGCGCTCCATCAAGTCCGCATCGATGGTGATGCTGCCGATGTAATCCACATTCGCTTCGGTAATGGTGGCGCGGTGGATTTTGCTTTTCAGCACCTGCCGCAGCACCATGCGCTAATGCCCCCCTGTGACGCCCGGAGCCGGTTTCGTGCGGGCTTTGGGCTGTTTGCCCGCCGCTACCGGTGCTGTGGACGGTTGCTGTTGTTCCTGCTGGAGCTCGGCGAAACGCCGACGCATGGCTATCCCCCCGCCCAGCATCATGATGATTGTGCCCAGCCAGACGAGGTTAATGAGCGGCTTGACCTTCACCTCCACCGGCACGATCACATGGTCGGGCATGGTGGTTTGCCCCGGCATGCCGAAGAAGTGAAGGATTACCGCGCGTTCGTTGGCATTGATTTCATCGGCAAAGATAGCCACTTCGCCGCCGCCGGGTAGCTTGGCGGGTTTCCAGCCTTTGCCGAACACCGCAATGGGAACCAGCTCCGTTTTTCTTCCCTTATATTCTACATCAAGCACTGCGCCGATGCTCATGTCGGCTGCGCCCATCGCGCCCTGAATTTGGAAACTCTTGAAGTGAATGGTATAGTCACCCATTTTTTTGGTTTCGCCGCGGCGGATGGGTAGCGTTTTGCCCGGATCCTGCATCCGCTCGATGACGCCCCCGCCGTCGCTGCCGATGGCGATATACATGTCGTACAGCGCGTGCTTGTAGATGTGCGGCTCGGCAACGCGGCGCGGTTGCATCGGGTTGTGGGTGTCAAAATAGTAGACGGGACGTGCCTCAAAGCCTTTGTCGCCCTTCAAGCTTTCGAATTTGAGCCGTACCGCGTTGTCTTTGCCCAGCTCCTCATCGGGGTGTGTCATCCCTGCATAGCTGACCTTAAAGCCAAACATCTGGGCGGTCATGCCGTTGGTCAGCACCGCTTCCGTCTTTTGCTCGTAGAACGTACTCGCTGCCGCGCCCAGCAACACCAGCCCCACGCCCACATGCGTCAGGTAGCCCCCCAGGCTCATCGGACTGCGCTTCGCCAGACGCCATACGAGAATGGCGTTCGACAGGATGGTGAACGTCGCCAGCAGCATCAGGAAGAAGACGCCCACAGCCACAGGCAGCCTCATGAAGTACGAGACGAGAGCGACCACCAGCCCGATGACCAGCGTGGCGTACCAGGGCGCGGAGATACGCTGGACGAACACGTCGGTATTGTCCACCTTGCGCCAGCTCAGGAACGGAACCAGCCCTAGTAGCAACAGCATCAGGTAGGCGAAGGGCGCATTGGCAAGGTGGTAGTAGCGGATTTCCACGCTACTGCTCTGTTTGGCGATAAGCAGAGAGATGATGGGCATAGACGCTCCGATAAGCGTCAATCCCGCAATCACCACCAGCGCGATGATGCCTAGCGAGAACGCTAGGTCGCGCGACAGAACACCTTCAGCGGTCTGCTTTGCAGGGATACTGCGCAGGCGGAACAGCCATAGTCCCAGCCCGCCGACGGTGTAAGTGAGTAGCATGGCGACCACCAGCCCCAGCGCACCTTTCGCCAGTGCGTCAAAGGCGTGTACCGAGGATTCGGCGAGGGCGCCGCTGCGCGTCATGTAGGTTCCGTAGAAAAACAGGGGAGCACCCAGCAGTGCCAGCAGCAGGTTGGAGCGGTGCAGTCCGCCGCGATTGCGTTGCACTACCAGCCCATGCATCAGCCCCGTGATGACCAGCCACGGCACCAGCGCGGAGTTTTCCACCGGGTCCCATCCCCAGAAGCCACCCCAACCGAGCGTCACGTATGCCCAGTAGCCACCCAGTATCAACCCTGCGCCCAGCGTTACCCAGCACAAGATAACAAAGGGCATGGCAATCTGCGCCCAGCCATCCCAGTCCTTGCGCAACAGCGCGGCGATGGCGATGGAGAAGGGGATTGCCAGTGAAGCGAAGCCGATGAAGATGGTAGGCGGGTGTATCGCCATCCAGTAGTTCTGCAGGAGGGGATTCAGCCCCATGCCCTCTGGAGGCACCTCGCTGGGGGGATACAGCAGGAACGGCGACTGTTTGGTGAGAATCGCCATCAGGAAGGCGAGGACACTGCTATACACTGCCATTGTCAGCGGTTCGTATCGTTGCAGGCGGCGAATGAGCAGTAAGCCCAGCAACGCCGTCCAGAACGCCCACAGCAGGAAACTACCTTCCTGCCCTGCCCAGGCGGAAGAGAGCTTGTAGTACCAGGGCAGGTCGCTGGAGCTGAAGTTAGCCACATACACCACCTGAAAATCGCTGCGCAGACACAGCGCGACTAGGATGCCAAATGACGCCACCGCGCTGAAGGCCGCCAGCGCGTAAGCCCGCCTTGCCCACAGAAGCCAGCGTTCCTGTTTGGTGGCAAGCGCGAACAACACCGTCGCCGCGATGGCACTTGCTGCGCCGAGATAAATGATGAGACGTCCCCATTCTGCTGCGTTCATTGTGAACTCTCCTGATACTCCTGCATCTGCTTACCCTGATACTTGGATGGGCACTTGTACAGGATTTTTTCTGCGATGAACACACCGCCTTGCATCTGTCCGATAGCCACGATCTCTGTGGCTTGTTCCACATTGCCCTGCGCCAGCTTGGGGTGCACGACGGGCAAGCGGTCGCCCTGAGCGTCTTCTATGGTAAATCGGGTCTCCCTCTGCACAGCGTCCATCTTCAGGGAACCCGCTACCAGTTTTCCTTTCACCTGCACTTTGCCGCTGCTCTGACGCGCCTGCGCTACCGAGACATACGGCACGATGGTTTGGATCATCGCGCTTCCTGCGATGAAAAGCCCCAGCGCGATAAACCCCATAGCGAAAAGGTAAGCCTTTTTCACCGACGCGCCTCCTCTTCCAGACGTTTTTCCAGTGCTCGCAAGCGCATGTCCAGCCAGAACAGGTATCCGAATATCCCTGCCCATATCAGCAGGGGGGTAATCATGTAGGTAACCAGTGGGTTCATTGTATCTCTCCTGCCAGTGTCGCTTCAGCAATGGCGTCACGGTGGTACTGCTGGCGCAGGCGCGCCTCCGCCAGTTCCACCTGCAACCTCAGACGAAACATCCAGACGAAAACCGCCAGTAGCCCCGCGAAGAAGCTCCACAGGGTGATGCGGTAGCTTGCGTCCAGCCCAGAGCGAGAAAAGAGCGTGTTCGTCGGGTGCAGCGACTCCACGATTCGGGGTAATATCCAGATGAGAAAAACCATAGCGGGAAAAGCGAGCAGGGCGTACGCTGCGGAAAGACGGGCACGCTTGCTCTTTTCCTCCACTGCTCCGCGCAGCACAAAGTATGCCGCGTACACCAGCATCAGCATCACAATAGATGTCTCGCGCGGGTCCCAGTTCCAGGCACTGCCCCACTGTTCCATGGCGAACAGCGAGCCGGTCACCGTTGCCAGCACCGCGAAGAGCATTCCCAGCTCCGCCGCGGCGTTCGCCTTCGCATCGGTCAACGGGTGTCGTGAGCGCAGATAGAGCCAGGAATAGGCGGCGTTCACGAGAAATGCGACGAAGGTCAGTATCGCGCAGGGCACATGAAACACCACAATACGCGCGGCTTCAGGACTGCGAAAGCCCTGAGCGGGCGGAAGCCATAAAAAGGCGGCAACTATCGCCCCAGCGGTCCAGATACCTGTCAGTATCTTGCCTGTTGTGCTCATCCTCACTCGCTCCAGATGTGCTCGAACACCAGTAGAGACGCAGGCACAATCACCAGAATAAACCCCAGCAGCACCTGCAGGTCACCGGTCGCCACACGCCATGCTCCCTCGCTGAGCCATGCCGCTTTCGTGCCGTGAATCGCCACCAGCAAAGGAGGTAGCGCCACCGGAAACGATAACACGCCGAACAGCGCCCCCCGTGTGGTGGCTTTCGCCACAATCGCGCCAACCGCTGTGGTGGCGCATGCCAGCGCAGTGCTACCCAGCATGACCACCGTGAGGAACAGGCTGGCGCTTCGCACCGGCACCTCCAGCAACAACAGGTACAGCGGCACCGTCACCACACACAAACCCCACATTAACACCGTATTAAACGCCAGCTTTCCCACAAACACTCCCACCGGCGACACCGCCAGCCTCAGGGAGTCCGCTGTGCGCGTCTCCTCCTCCATGACAAATACGCGCGACAAACCCGCCACCGCTGCGAAGAAAACCACCACCCAGAGCAGAGCGGCTTTCACTTCGGCAGGCACGCCCGACGGGGGCGCCAGCGCAAACCCCGACGCCACCACCGATGTGACCGCAAACAGCACCACCGCGCCCAGCGCCACCCGCGTGCGCAGCTCCAGTAGCCAGTCCTTCGCGAAGACGGCAAGCGCTTCATGCACCCAGCTGGACGAGCGGTTCACCGTAGCCCAGCTCCCGGGTGTCGTTTGTGGCGATGATAACGATGCCATGTTGTGCCTGCTCTCTGACCGTTTCGCGAATGAACTCCATTCCTGCCTCGTCCAGATTGCTACCCGGTTCATCGAGCAGCAGCACCGGCGGGCTATGCACCAGTGCGGTCAGCAGTTTGAGCCGTTGCACCATGCCGGTGGAGAAAGAGGCGAGCGGGTCATGCGCTCGCGCACGCAGTTTCACCCTCTCCAGCCATTGCAGCAGGTCACTATCTCGCACCGGCAACCCTCGTGCCCTGGCGAAAAAACGCAAGTTCTCCAGAGCGGTCAGCGGGCGATACAGGGCGATGTCGGGCGCGACCATGCCCACCGCCTGCCGCCTCTGGTGCGCTGTCAACCGTTGCCCATTGTGAAGGTACAGCACCTCGCCCTCTGTGGGCGTTAGTAGCCCCGCAACGATGCGGAGCAGAGTGCTCTTCCCGCTGCCGTTTGGTCCCAGTATCGTCCATGCTCCGGGCGCGGTGACCGTTGCCGATATGTCCCGCAGCACCACGTGCTCGTCGAAGACCTTGCTTATCCGCCGGAGCTCGATTTGCCAGTTCATCGCTTCTCCAAGCAAAGTATACCCGAAAAAGCACGCTTACACCAGAGCTGGCTCGCATGTATCGACAGTAGGCGATTGGGCAATGTGCTCTACCTCCTCTGGGGCGAAAATAGAAATCTCCGCGATGATGTGGGTGCTTGCGCCCCTCCCATTTCTCGCGGATGCGCTTGACCTCACAGCCATACTCCTCCTCGAGCTTCTTTTTGAGTAGCAGCTCCGTAATAGAGCCCATCACGTAGCCCTGTGCATTGGGGCTGAGCCTCAACGCCTCGTAAAAAATTTCGACGGTGGTCTTGAACGCCGTCTTCACAAAACGGCTTAGTTTCTCGAAAACGTTCATCTTGAGTTTCCTCTTGGCGAAACACGGGCACATGTCTGCACGCGAAGTTTTGAATAAGGTACAGCTTCTCGCCCGTTTGCCTGAACGCAGGATGTGTGAGGGTTGCAGGCTAACGTCTTGGATCCTCCACATGCCCGCTCAGTATATCTAATGTATCCTCACTCCTTTTGCAAACGCCTCGTACAGCGCGTTCAGTCTCTCAGTAGGTACTGCTCCCCTGGCGAAGATGGTGCGGTAACGGAACGTTATCTGACCACCTGCGGGAACGGTGATGCTGCCGTCCACGTTCGGGTTGTTCTGGAAGTCATGCCAGCCGAACGGGTTTGCGGCAAACAGTCCATAGTCGCGTACGTGCCAGTAGGTAGGATGGTGTGGATTGTTGGGATGATCGAACACCGAGATGCTGTAGACCTCGCCACCGACATCGCCGCTATAGGTACACCAGACGGCGCGTGTGCCCCATGCTTCCTTGTCTCGCTTGCCTGCTGCGGTCAGGATGGCTCCCTTGCCACGATTCAGCTCCATGCTGGACGGGATGCGGATGCCAAACGTTCCCTCTTTGGTATCCCCAAAGCGCACCGGCTGCTCACCTGCGCGGATGGTGACGGTGAAGTCGATGATACGCAGGTCGTCCATGTCGTATACGTGCACATCCCGCGTGTCGGTACATACCAGCTGTCCTTGCGGGGTGCGCCATTCGTTGCGCGTGGTGATAAACGTACCCAAACGTCCACCGGAGATGTCCGAGAACTCGCGGTGCACGATGCGCCCTTTTTGCCCTGTCTCGGTCCAGAAGTCCACGCCGTTTACATCGCCATGCGTAAACCAGAAAGAGCGTTGGTGGGGATGGTCGGTGGACTCGCCTTCGCGCTGTTCCATCGGGTAGGCGCGGGTCATGGGAACGCCAGTCTGAGCGTGGATGGGGTAGAGATAGGGTTTGGTAGCGCCGGAGAAGACGTAGCGGGTCACCAGCTTCCCGTCGCGGGTGATTTCAAGGGCGTTTGCCTTTAGCTGCGCCTGCCAACGCAGGGGAGCGGAAGGAGCTCTGCCCGCCTCCACCAGATACTCCCGCTTGCCTCCGGGGTGTATCCACAGCAGCTGGCGTACGCCTCTGTCCATGAGCCGGATATCGCACGGCACCTCGGCGCGCTCTGGCAGCAGCAGCAAACGCACTGCGTCGGTTTTCACCGTGGCGGGTAGACTCACTGCAACAAGGGTGGGCGCATGTCCCTCCGTTTGTACGCTGAGGCGGATTGTGGTCTCCGCCCCCGGCGCAGCAGCGCAGGCAATGCACAGCGCCAGACAACCGGCAAACACAGCGAACCGCATTGTGTTCCCTCCCTCTTCTTTTTGTCCTGCTGAGCGTCAGCGAAGCATCTTATCCTGTTGTTACCGAGATTCTTCGCTTCGCTCAGAATAACAGCAGGCGAAACTGCTCTGCTCACGCACAAATAATCATGCTTGGCAGACCACTAGAACTCCAGCGTGTATCCCGCGCTGAAGAACAGCTGGTTGCGCAGGATGCCCGCCTGCAGACGCAGGGAATTGTCGTGGCTGTAGCGCAAACCGCCGTTCAGATTGTCCCCATCGTATTCCAGTATCACACGCCAGTGGGTACCCAGAACACCTTCTGCACCACCGATAATCTTCTCCCGGAACAGACCTGTGCCGTAACCTGCATGCAGGATAACCTGCGACACCGTATCTTCTACATCTGGCGGAACCTTTGCCCGCGTCGTGACCATAATGTAGCCCGTCCGCTCCACCGCCTTCGCGATGTCTATCACCCCCACGCCAATTTTCAGGTTCTCGAAGCCGGTTGGAATAAACTGTGCTTTGGCGTTGGCGATGGTGCGGTTGTCCGCATCGTCGCGGTCCAGATAGGAAACGCCTACTTCTACAAAGTTCGCAATACCTGCATTCACTGCGACGGTGCTCAGGTCGCGCCCGAAGTGTGTACCTATCTGGAACTTCCGAGCGGTCAGCACATCGGCGGTCGGCACGCTGAACAAGCCGGTGGGACCGACGATGGTGCCGCTGCGTGAAGGCAAGACGGTGCTTTGTGCCAGAGCAGGCAGTGCGCACACAGCATAGACGGCAAGAGCAACAATCTTCTTCATGATAAACCCTCCTCGTCTTGAAATGCAGTTGGGCTTCTCTTCGCCACAGGCGCTCCGAACTCCTCTACTCTTGCCGTTTCGCCTCGGCAGGGGTATTATAATAGCCAGAATGGACGGGGGAAACGGACGACAAGCAAAAGCGGGCGAAGACGCACCCGTGAAGAGTACAGCGCGAAGGCAAGTCGGTCTTCTCAAGCGGTTGAGCGGCTTTGCCGGACGCATTGCTTTGCTGGGATTGCACCATCTGGCGAAGCGCGTGCCTCTGCCCTTGCTGTACAGGGTGGGTGAGTGGCTGGGGAGGCTGGCATATCGGCTATCGCGCCGGTATCGCACGGTTGCCGAGCGTAACCTGCAGATGGCGTACGGTGACCAGTGGACGAGGCAGCAGCGTCAGCAGATGGTGCGACAGGTCTTTATCCACTTTGCTAAATCGCTAATGGAGTTTCTGGTCGGGGATGGTTTGTCATCGGACGATTTGCGCCGCATGGTGAGGCTGGTGGGAGAGGAGCACCTGCAGTGGTGCTTACAGCAAGGTAAGGGCACGCTGGTTATCACCGCACACTACGGTAACTGGGAGATAGCCGCACGCTATCTGACACAGTGCAAAGGCTATGTGCTGAACGTGGTGGCACGTGACGCCGATGATACCGCGACCACCGTGCTGGTCAACCGCATTCGTGAGCAGGGAGGCTATCGCGTGATTCCCAGGGGTCAAGCAGCGCGAGCGGTTCTGCAGGCGCTGAAGCGCAACGAACTGGTAGCTCTGCTGCCCGACCAGAACGCCGGCGACCTGTTCGTGCCGTTTTTCGGGAGGTTGGCGGGTACGGTGGCGGGCCCAGCACTGCTCGCCCTGCGCAGCGGCGCACCCCTGTTGCCAGTATTCTGTACGCGCCAGCCGGACAACACCTACCTGTTCGAGATACTGCCTCCCCTTGTGGTGCAACCATCAGGGAGCAAGGAGCGCGATGTGACCGAGACCATGACGCGACTCAATGCGATCATCGAGCAGCAGATACGCAAGCACCCATCGCAGTGGTTGTGGTTGCATAATCGTTGGAAAACGCGCCCGCCGGAGGAGGTCTATGCGCCAAGCACCGCAGATTGACATGCAGCGTATCGAACGGGTGGCTATCGTGAAGCTGAGTTCTATCGGTGACGTGGTACATGCTTTGCCTGTGTCCGCTGCCCTCAAGCGCAGTTTTCCCCACTTGCAAATCACCTGGATTACCGAAGAGCGTTGCGCGGAGATGGTTACCGGCAACCCCACCCTGCACGAGGTGCTTGCCATTCCCGGCAAGGCGTGGCGTCGTGGGGTATGGCATCCGCATACGTGGCAGGAGGCGCGGCGGGTGGTGAGCCTGTTGCGCTCGCGTCGCTTCCAGCTGGCGATAGACCTGCAGGGCTTGCTGAAGAGTGCGGTGGTGGCGTGGCTGACCGGTGCGCCGGTACGTATCGGCTATCACTGGCAGCGCGAAGGAGCATGGCTGTTCAACCGGGTGGTACCCAAAGAGCCAACCAGTGTGCATGTGGTGCAGGAGTATCTAGACGTCGCGCGCTATTTAGGCGCAGAGACGGAACCGGTGGAGTTTCCGCTGTTCATCCCGCCGGAGGCGGAAGAGAGAGTCTGTCGCCTGCTGGAAGAGCAGGGTATCTCTCCGGCGGAGGGCTTTATCTCCATCAACCCGTCTGCTGGTCAGCCTTTCAAGCGCTGGCGAACCGAACGCTGGGCGGAACTCATCACGCTCATCGACCGCCAGTATCGTTTACCGGTGGTTCTAGTGGGAGGCAAGGCAGACCGTCCGCTCGCGGAGGACATTCGCGCCCGAACCTCTGCGCCTTTCGTGGATATGGTAGGCAAGACCAATCTGAAGGAGCTGGCTGCCATCCTGCGCCGGAGCGTGTTGCACCTGTGCGGGGATACCGGCTCCGCGCATATTTCGGTCGCGCTGGGCAAACCGGTTATCGGGCTGTACGGTCCCACCAATCACCTGCGCACCTCACCCTACGGGCAAGAGCACCGGATGATCACCCACAAACACGAATGCCCTATCTGCAATGGTGGAAACCCGCGTCGTGAGCATTCGGACTGTATGGACATGATTACGGTTTCAGAAGTGATGCAAATGCTGGAGCGCACTCTGCTGGAGGTGACCACCCATGTCTGACCCTAAACGTATCCTGATTGTGACCAAGTCCCGCTACCTGGGCGACACGATCGTCGCGGTTCCCGCGATGCGTGCGCTGGCGGCGCGCTACCCGCAGGCGCACGTGACGTTGCTCTCCAACCCGGCGGCGGGGGAGCTGCTGCGCGGCTGTCCCTACGTGCAGGAATATCTAGCGCGTCCGGTCACGGCACGTCGCCGGGTGGACCTGGAAATGTGGCGCGTACTGCGCCGGAAGGGCTACGACATGGCGGTGCTGTTCAACCGTTCGCTCAGTAGCGCGGTGCTGGCGTTCATGGCGCGGATACCCCAGCGTGTGGGATTCGATACCGAAGGCAGAGGTTTCCTGCTGACACAGCGCGTGTCGTACGAGCCACCCAAGCATGAGATTCTGCATCTGCTGGACGTGGCCGAGGCGTGTGGCGCACCGGCGCAGGGCACACACATGGAGCTGTGGGTAACACCAGAAGAGCGGGAGGCGATTCGCGACCGCCTGGGCAAGGAGGGAATCGACTTGAACGCGCCGATACTCCTGGTGCAACCCGGCTCGAACGACGCCTACGTCAAACGCTGGCGCACCGAGGGCTTCATCTGGGTGGCACAGCAACTGCAGAAAGAGTACGGTTTTCAGGTGGTGCTGTTAGGCGCGAGCAACGAGCAGGATGTGGCGGAACAGGTGGCGTCATCGTTCAAAGACGGCGCGCTGAACATGGTGGGGCGTACTAGCCTGCGCGAGGCGCTGGCGTTGATAGCAGAGGTAGACCTGCTCCTCGGCAACGATACGGGCATGATGCACGCAGCGGTGGCTCTGGGTACGCCGACGGTGGCGATCTTCGCGCCGCATAAGTTCCAGCGATGGGCGCATAACCACGATTGTCACCGCGCGTTGACGGTGCCGCTGCCCGAAGGAGCGCGACCCACACCGGAGCTGATACACCAGCACCTGTACGCAGTGAAAGAGGAGGAGGTTCTCCAGGCGACGCACGAGGTGCTGAAGGTGAAGCCGCCGCGTTCCGTCCATGACAGACCTCACCACTCAGATAGCTGAGGTGATTTTGAAAACGCTGACAGATTGCTCTGTTGGTGTGGGCGATGAGCCTGCAGGAGGGTGCTGCTGCAACTGGGCGTGGTTTCGGTTGGGGACCGCGCTGGCGTGGGGGTTAAAAGGCGGCGTCAAGAGGGAGCATCTTGCCCGCCGTTGTGTTATAATAGCGACGAGTGTTGAGGAAGCGAGGCGCCTTGCCCGCGATGGCGTGTCACAGGATGTGGCGCGTGTTCGTCGTGTAGAATGGCATGGCAGGTTGTCGAGCGGCAGTTGAATCTAGGAGGATACGCGCCGTGAGCTGGCGGAGTTGAAGTTGGGTGAAGGTGTCTTGCGTGTCCCATGCTGCCGTTAGCACGCCCTTTGCAAATGAAACTCGTAACAAAAAACGGCGTTGAAGCGGGTAAAATCAGCAACGGATAGAAGGAGTGGGGATATGGCTCTCCGGCAGATTACGATTGAGATACCAGACAAGATTCTTCTTGCGGAAAAGACGGACGCCGAGTCTTTCGGGCGTGAAATTCGCATGTTGGCGGCTGTCAAGCTGTACGAGATGGGGCGGCTTTCCTCTGGGCGAGCCGCTGAACTTGCGGGAATGTCCAGAGTTGAGTTTTTACTCAGTTTGAATCGCTATAAGGTTTTCCCGCTTGCGGCGGAACTTGATGATTTAGAAAACGCCTATGCTTAAAGCCGTCAGCAATACTTCGCCACTTCTTTATCTTTATCGCATCGGCGGTATAGAGTGGCTTCCCCGGCTATTCGATGAAATTTGTATTCCGGAAACAGTCAAAAATGAACTGCAGACAGGCAGAAATAAAGGTTATGACGTCCCCAATCCCGATGATTATTCATGGCTGAAAGTCGTCAATCCGAAATCTACTCCATCCGAATGGCTTGCTTTAGATTTGGGTGCAGGCGAAATTGCAGTGATGGCTTTGGCGTTAGAAAACCCGGATAGGGTTATTCTACTGGATGACATGCTTGCTCGTCGAACCGCGCAAGCGGCGGGTTTGCAAGTTTGGGGAACTTTAAAGGTTTTACTGGAAGCGAAATCTCACGGCATCATCGAGAAAGTAGAGCCGCACGTGTCGAAGTTGGGCGATTCGGGCATGTGGATTTCCGCTAAAATCAAAAGACGTATTCTCAAACTGGCAGGCGAGTCTTAAGGTCAAAAGCGTGCTAACACCGTTTGCAGCAGACAGAGGCTGCACCACTGAGGATACGCGCCGTGAGCCGGCGGAGTTGAAGTTGGGTGAAGGTGTCTCGCCTATTGCATGCTAACACCTGCCATCGGCGGAGGCAATAAAAGGTGTAGATGACCGTGATCGACGAACGAGGTCCTTTTGCACGTTGCACAGGAGGTAAGATAAACAGTGAACGTCTCTATCAAATTCGGTACCGACGGATGGCGCGCGGTCATGGCGCGCGAGTTCACCTTTGACAACGTGGCTATCGTGGCACAGGCGATTGCCAACTATGTGAAGGAGCAGGGGCACGCCGAGCGCGGTGTGGTCATCGGCTACGATGCGCGCCTGCTCTCTGACCTCTTCGCCGACCTGATTGCGGACGTGTTGACCGCCAACGGTATCCCCGCGCTGGTCACCGACCGCGACACGCCGACGCCCGTCACCGTGTACACCGTCCGCGCGCGGGGGCTCGCTGGCGCGGTGATGCTGACTGCCTCGCACAATCCGCCTCAGTACAACGGCATCAAGTTCATCCCCGAAACTTGCCATCCTGCCCTGCCGGAAACAACCGACGCCATCGAGGAGCAAATCGCGTACTGCCTAAAGCATCCCGAATCGGTGAAGCGCGACGGGAACGCCTCCCTGAAGCAAACGATAGACCCGCGCCCCGATTACTTCGCGCACCTGCACGGGCTGCTGGACACGCGCGCGCTGGCGGGACTGAAGGTAGTGTTCGACCCGCTCTACGCGACAGGGCGCGACTATGTGGATGGCTTTTTGCGCGAGGTGGGTGCGCAGGTAGAAACGGTCAAAGGCGAGCGCAACCCCGCTTTTGGCGGCTCCCTGCCCGACCCCAACCCGCAGAACTTGCGCCTGTTGAGCGAGCGGGTGAGAGAGACGGGAGCGCACCTCGGACTGGCAACGGATGGCGATGCGGATCGGTTTGGCGTGGTGGACTCGGACGGCGAGATGGTCACCGCCAACCAGGTGATTGTGTTGACGCTGTGGTATCTGCTGCGCAAGATGAAGCCCGAAAGCGGGCACGCGGTGCGCACGGTGGCGACCACCCACCAGATAGACGCCCTAGCCCGCTGCTACGGCAACATCACGGTGCACGAAACGCCCGTCGGTTTCAAGTGGGTGGGCAGCACAATGGCGCGGACGGGCGCGCTGGTGGGTGGCGAGGAGAGCGGCGGTCTGAGCATTGCGGGGCACATCCCGGAGAAGGACGGCATTCTCGCCGACCTGCTGATGGCGGAGATGGTGGCAAAGGAAGGCATGACGCTGAAGCAGGCTCTGGCACAGGTGGCGCAACAGACGGGGGAGTACCGCACCCAGCGCATCGACCTGCATGTGAGCGAGTCGGTCAAGGGCGAATTGATGCGCCGTTTCCGCGAGCAACCGCCGAATAACCTGAACGGGCTGCACGTGGTGGGTACGAACCTGATAGACGGTGTGAAACTGCTGCTGGAGGGAGGCGCCTGGGTACTGGTGCGTCCTTCGGGCACGGAGCCGTTGATTCGCTGTTACATCGAGGCGCACGACGAGGTGGCGCTGAACGGATTGAAGGAGGCAATGCAGGAGCTGGTGGAGGCGGGGTAACGCTTTGTCAAACCTCAATAGATATGCATGTTGTGCACGAAGGCATGTTTCAGCCTATTTTGTCATGCTGAGCGTTAGCGAAGCATCTCAGGGTGGCGATATAACGAGATTCTTCGCTTCGCTCAGAATGATAGGTCTCTTGCCAAGCCGCGTTCACTGTATCCCCAAGTAGCCGTCTACGCGCCAGCTCGCACCGCCGGGTGTTTGCAATTGGATCGGCGTGCCCTGTGGGTTTAACGCCAGCAACCGCTTTCGCCCGTCTGGCAGAGCTATCCGCGAGGCAAAGGCGGCGCCGTCTGGAGCGGCAGATAGTATCTCCGCCTGCAGCTGCCTACCCTTCAGGCTCAACGCCCATACCGCGCGCAGGGTGTTGCCCGTTCTGCGCAACACAAGCACCGGAACGCGGTCTTGCGAGTGTTTGCCCACCCCCAGCGCGGTAATCAGCTCAAAGGGGGCATCGCTTGCCAGCGTTGCGGTAAGGGTGTTGCCCCCGCTCTGGCGAATGCTCAGGGTAATGGCTCCTTTCACCGGTCGAATAGTTGGCTCGCTCAGGTAGCTGTAGCCGCGTTTGGCAGGAGGCTGCCATTTTGTGCCCTCGGGCAGGTGCTCCCACGAACCCTGCAGGTGAAAGGCGATATCCAGAAGATGCTCCCCCTCGCACCGCACCGAGTCCAGCACGACGATAACCTCCTCGCTGAGCAGGGCGACCGCACGCACGAATCGCACATCAGGATAGATGGCTCCCGCGCTGGCTACCACGAAGTCCACGCCGTTTGTGCTGCCGAATTGCAGGCATTTGCCTTCGGTGGGCTGCTGGTCACCCTCGTCCATCACCAGCGTATTGTGCGCCAGAGTGGTGCGGTACCAGTTTGCATGAATGGGCACCCCATACCGCGCCATGCCCGGGTCGGAAGCGACCGGTGCGCCTGCGGCGTGTATCTCCAGATGCAGCTTATCAGGGTGTCCGTGTCCTCCGCCGTGCCGACCGTATTTCAGGCAGAGCCACGTGGCTTTTTCTCCGCGCCCTTTCGCCAGAATCGCATAGCCCGAGGTGGGGTAGTTTGTGCTGCGCCATCTCGCTGCCGTCGGCTTCGGAAGGGCTTCCACACCGAACCAAAGCGCGTAGTCGTTCTCGCGATTGCTTGCCGCAAGCAGCTGCAGGTAGAGAGGGTTCTTGTAGCGGGCGTATGCGAGCTCATAGGCGGGCGCCTGCGCACGCAAGTTGACCTCTGTGCTGTCGTTGAACGCCGGCAGCAACAGGCTGGGGCTGGCAAAGCGGAACGGAGCGTCGTACATGCGCTTCAGCTCCTCGCCGTAGAGGTCTATTCCGCAGTTTCGCGCCGCTTCGGTCAGGTGCCACAGGGAGGATAGCGTATAAAAGTGGTAACCCCATGCGCCTTCCCACCACATGCCGTCGGCAGTGACGCCTTTGCGCAGTTGCGTCCAGTAGCCACGCTCCGGGTGGTGGATAGCCTGTTGAATCAGCTCCTCTTCTTCCAGCAACAGCCCCACCAGCCCCACCGCGCTGTTTTTCCAGCACTGGATGTTGTGCACGCCCAGCTGGTGAGGTAATATCACCTCGCGGGCGGCAGGCAGAAAGAGCTTGTGAGCCAGCAGGTCGCGGTTGGGCGGGGAGAGGGTTTGCCAAATCAGGTCCACCCCTTGCGCCATCGGCATCAGCCACACCGCTTCGTCAAGGGTTTGTGGACCCACCCTGCCACCGCCGACCCGTGCTTCGCCACGAATGGTATGCAGGGGATAAGAGGCGTAGCGTTCGGCATACTGCAGGGCAATCTCCGCCGCTTTGCGGGCGTAGCGCGCGTTGCCGGTCACCTGGTAGAGGACGCCCAGGTCGCGCACGCGGTTTGCCAGCATCCCATGCACGTTCATGATAACGCAGCCATCGTAGTCCTGTTCAGGGCGGTTGGGGTCACTGCGGAAACGCCTGTTGTCCACCGGGCAGATGTGTTCCCATTGCCATTCGCCGATGCGCTCGCCCGTTCGCAGCGCAGCACCGTGTTCCGGGCAGGCATAGTAGTGGTACCAGTTTCCGCCTCGTGGTGGCAAGGTGACCGACTCCTTCAACCATTCCTCGCCGTTTTGCAACAGGACGCGCCACCGCTTCTGTGCCCATTCACAGCGTTCCACACGCGCTTTCAACGCCTCGATACCCTGCCGCCCAAAAAGCAAGCGGGGATGCTCCGGCAACGATGGAATGCTCATACACGCTCCCTCCTCAACCGTTTTTCAAGGCGTACTTCGGTATAGAGGGGAAACTTCCTATGCCGCTGCTTAATGTAGCCCCCACTGTAGCCGCAGGCTTTAGCCTGCGTCAATTAATGTAGCCCCCATTGTAGCCGCAGGCTTTAGCCTGCGTCAATTAACGTAGCCCCAATGTAGCCTGCGCACACGGTTATAGCACAACCTGCCCTTCCACCTTTCGCAGGCGCAACAGCCGCGCGGCGTCACGGAAGCC
Organism: uncultured bacterium; assembly: GCA_938027655.1. Classification (GTDB taxonomy): domain Bacteria; phylum Armatimonadota; class HRBIN16; order HRBIN16; family HRBIN16; genus HRBIN16. The sequence continues at coordinate 26,531 of CALJAP010000077.1, forward strand.
CACCAGATGCTTGCGCTGCTCATCGTACAGGTGCAGGTCGGCGAAAGCGGCATGGACAGCGTCCCTCAGGGTGAGAGTAGGCGCCATCTGCAATGCAGGCACATCCCGATACGCTTTTTCCAGTAAGTAGTTCGGGATACGCGGCGCGAGGTGGTGGACGTGATGGAAGCCGATATTGCCCGTTAGCCACTGCAGCACACGTGGAAGGCGCAGATAGGATGCTCCTTCCAGCCCAGCCCGCAGGAACTCCCAGCGCGGGTCACGCTCCCAGTAGCTATCTTCAAACTGGTGCTGCACGTAGAAGAGAAACAGTCCCACTGCACTCGCCACGTACTGGACAGGTAGATACACCAGCCACACCGCCTTCCAGCCGAACAGCAGGACGATGGCGGCGATGTACAGCGCGATGCCCAGATTGGTGAGCATCACGCTTCGAAACAGGACGGACTTCCTCCGCGAGATACCCATCGGTATCCGGTAGCCCACCATGAAGACAACAAAGGGGCCCAACAGATACATCGCCAGCGGATGCCGAAAGATGCGATATCGCAGGCGCTGCCGGGGTGTTGCGTCCAGATACTCCTGCAAGGTCATCGTGTACACGTCGCCCACGCCACGTTTATCCAGATTGCTGCTCGTGGAGTGATGGATGGCGTGTGTATACTGCCACGCCGCGTAGGGTACCATCGTCAAGATACTGCACGCGAAGCCCAGCGCGTTATTGGCAAGGCGATGGGGGAAGAAAGAGCCATGTCCGGCGTCGTGTTGCAGGATGAAGATGCGCACCAGAAACAACCCTGCCAGCACGTTGAGGGGAACGCTCCACGCCCAGTGGTGTTCCAGAACGCGAGCCGACAGGTAAATGAGCAGAAAGAAGGGGAGAAAGGTGGTGGCTATCTGCAAGATACTGCGCCAAACAATCGGTCGGGTATAGGGTTTTAACTGCATCCCCAGCTGCTTAAGGTAGTTCGGACTCGTTTGCATACTCTCCGCCTGATAGGTTGTGCGCCCGAAGGCTCCTTAGTGTAGCATATTCCGGCGGTCAGATGCAAGCCATATGGGACTACGCTAATCCTGCCCGAATATGGTATCCTGTATCTACACCAACCCTGAGAGTTATGAGGTGACCTGATGCGCAGCGACATCATCAAAAAAGGTTTTGAGCGTGCGCCACATCGTTCTCTGTTGAAGGCGACGGGCGTGCGCGACGAGGATATGGACAAGCCCTTCATCGCGGTGTGCAACTCCTTCGTGGAGATTGTGCCGGGGCATGTGCACCTGAACAAGGTGGGCGAAATCGTCAAGCAGGCGATACGCGAGGCGGGCGGTGTGCCCTTCGAGTTCAACACCATCGGAGTAGACGATGGCATCGCGATGGGGCATGCGGGCATGAAGTACTCCCTGCCCAGCCGCGAGCTGATTGCGGACGCAGTGGAGACGATGGTACGGGCACACTGCTTCGACGGTATGATTTGCATCCCCAACTGCGACAAGATTGTGCCCGGTATGTTGATGGCGGCGATGCGCGTGAACATTCCCACCGTGTTCGTTTCGGGCGGACCGATGGCGGCGGGCAAGACACCCGACGGCAGGGTAGTAGACCTCATTTCGGTCTTCGAGGGCGTGGGCGCATACAAAGCGGGACATATCGACGAAAGCCAGCTGAAGGTGCTGGAGGATTTCGGGTGCCCGACCTGCGGTTCCTGTTCGGGCATGTTTACCGCCAACTCCATGAACTGTCTGTGTGAGGCGCTGGGCATGGCTCTGCCCGGCAACGGAACGGTGCTGGCGGGCACAAAGGACAACCTCAATCCCGCGCGGGTGGAGCTGTTCCGCAAGGCGGCGTTTGCGCTGATGGAGCTCGTCCGGCGCGACATCAAGCCTCGTGACATCGTGACGCGCGAAAGCATCGACAACGCTTTTGTGCTGGATATGGCGATGGGCGGTTCCACCAACACCCTGCTGCACACGCTCGCCATTGCGCACGAGGCGGGCATCGACTACGACCTGAACCGCATCAACGCGCTTTCCAAGCGCACGCCGAACATCTGCAAGGTCGCGCCCAGCAGTCACTACCACATCGAGGACGTGGACAGAGCAGGGGGCATCAGCGCGATACTGAAGGAGCTGACGCGGGTGGACGGGTTACTGCATCTGGACCGCCTGACCGTGACGGGCAAGACGCTGGGCGAGAACATCGCCGATGCGCGTATCCTCGACCCCGACTGCATCCGTCCTATCGAGAGGGCGTACTCGCAGAGCGGCGGGCTGACGGTGCTGTTCGGCAACCTCGCGCCGGAAGGAGCGGTGGTCAAGACCGCCGGTGTCGACCCGAAGATGCTGGTGTTCGAGGGACCTGCCGTCATTTTCGAGAGTCAGGAGGAGGCGTGCGAAGGCATCCTGAACGGCAAAGTGAAGCCGGGCGATGTGGTGGTTATCCGCTACGAGGGTCCCAAAGGCGGTCCCGGCATGCAGGAGATGCTCGCGCCTACCAGCTACATCATGGGGCAGGGGTTAGGCGACAAGGTGGCATTGATTACCGACGGACGCTTTTCTGGGGGCACACGCGGCGCATGCATCGGGCACGTCTCGCCGGAGGCAGCGGAGGGTGGACCCATCGGCTTACTGCAGCCGGGCGATGTCATCTCTATCAACATCCCCGAAGGGCGTCTGGAAGTCAGGCTGAGCGACGAGGAGCTGAACCGCCGTCGTCAGGGATGGAAACCGCTGAAGCGCGATATCCCTGAAGGCTGGCTACGCCGTTACGCGGCGATGGCAACCAGCGCGAGCACCGGCGCGGTGTTAAGGATACCGTGACATTTACCGAACACCATGCATGGGGTGTAGGGGCAGACACACAGGTCTGCCCCTACGCTACATTGTCCTCTTAACCCATGTCGTCAATCCATCCGTCAGAGAGTGTACCACGCCGCCTGCGATTAAGCCGACCAGCGCGGACTGCGCCCAGGTGACGTGAGATTGCAGGCTCAGGCGCAGCTCCCTTTCCAGCGCGCGCAGTATCTCCGACTGGTTAATGGGCACAATCCACAGGTCAATAGCGTTCATGCCCAGCCTCAACAGTAGGTACAGCATGAAGAAGAAGTAGAGTGCGCGTAACAGCGGACCCAACAGCCAGCTGTGTGACAGCCAGTGGCGATGGGGGATCAGTATCTGGTAAGGTAGCCAGAAGAAGCGGAACGCCCCCCACCGACGGTAGGCACGAGAGTTCACGTCCAGGTCGGGTGATAGTGCCAGCCCCGAGAACAGATACGCACCAATGCCTACACCCACCGACGCCCAGTCGGGCGAGGGATGCATCCGGGCGATAACCGGCACCGAGGCTGCAGCGGTCAAAATGGTAATCGCGTCGTGCACCCGTCCGGAAGGCATCCTTAGGAACCGATAGAAAAGTCTCGCAGCTTCTTACAGTTATTGCGGTTGCGCAGTTTCTTAATCGCCTTCGCTTCGATCTGGCGGATACGCTCGCGTGTGACGTTGAAGTATCTTCCCACCTCTTCCAGCGTGTGGGGCATGCCGTCTATCAGCCCGAAGCGCATCTTAATGACCTCGCGCTCGCGTTCGGTTAGCACCAGCAGCGCCTCCTCGATGCGATCTCGTAGCAGACTGCGGTCGGCGGCTTCGGTGGGGGAGTCGCAGTTTTCATCCTCGATGAAGTCCAGCAGGTGACTATCCTCTTCTTCCCCGACGGGGGTGTCCAGCGACAGGGGTTCTGGCGCGATACGAATAATCTCATTCACCTTGTCTACCGGGATACCCATGTCTTCGGCGAGCTCTTCGGGGGTAGGGGTGCGTCCCAGCATCTGCTCGAGGTGGCTTCGCCGTTTCATCAGGCGGTTGATGGTCTCCACCATGTGCACGGGGATACGAATGGTGCGTGCCTGGTCGGCGATGGCGCGGGTAATCGCCTGCCGAATCCACCAGGTGGCGTAGGTGCTGAACTTGTAGCCGCGCCGGTAGTCGAATTTTTCCACAGCGCGTATCAAGCCCAGGTTGCCCTCCTGAATGAGGTCGGAAAACGCCATACCACGTCCACTGTAGCGTTTGGCGATAGAGACCACGAGGCGCAGGTTGGCGAGGGTGAGTTTGCGTTTGGCTTCTTCATCGCCCTGAGCGACCAACCGCGCGAGGTGTTGTTCCTCCTCGGGGCTGAGAAGGGGCGTCTTACCGATTTCGCGCAACCACATGCGCACCGAGTCGTCCAGAGGGACACCTTCCAGTTGCGCGATTTCCTGGTCCGCCATTTCGTACTCTTTGGCAGAGATGCTCAGCTCGTATCCCTCTTCCGTCAGGGGTAAGCCTTTGACGGTATCCACCACCTGGATACCCTCTACATCCAGGAACTCCAGCATCTGCTCCAGCTCGTCGGCGTCCACATCCATCTCCGCCAGAGCATCGTTCAGCTCGTCAGAGGTGACGTATCCTCTGTCCTTGCCCTGCTGGACGAGCCGTCGCATCTGTCCGTTGTCGTGGATATGCTCCATCTCCACGTCTCGATTCACTCCCTTCGGTCGCGTCGCGCGTCGGAGTGCAGTTCATTGAGTAGCCTTTGGTACTCTTGATAGTTCACGCTATCTGGCGAGAAATCCTGCGCCAGCTGTGCAGAAATTTGCACCTGTCTCGAACGTTTGTGCCATCGCTTCAGGAAGCATGCCGAATCGCGCAATACCTGCTCGTTCAACGGCTCTTCCAGCGACAGCCGTGTGGAGACCACCTCTCGCAGGCGCGGGTCGCTTAGCGCAGAAAGCAACGACGGGAGATGCAGTTCCATACCCGCGTCCCACGCACGCCGTACCAACTCAAAAAATCGTTGAGCGGCTTCACTGACCATATCGCTTGCCTGAGCGATTTGCAAAACCAGCGTCCGCCACTCCTCTGAGATTATACCTCGCAGAAGGGCACTTTCTGCACGCACTACTCCAGACGGAAGCTGTTCGCCCACTTCTGCGATGGGAGCAGAATCCGGCGCGATTCGCCTGTTTTTCTTTTCCACTTCTTTATAACGCAAGAATCGTTCCACTTCCCGCCGAATCTGCGCCTCGGGTATACTGGGATTTGTAAAATAGGCGGGATGGAGCGGTGCCAGCTGCGTGATGTAGCCATCCCGCTCGATCTCCGAGGGGATCGCCGCCAGTATGGGAATGGCGGATTTCAGTACTTTGATTCTACCCTCTGCCGTGCTGGTATCGTACCGCCGGTAGAGGTCGTCCAGCAGGAACGCGGGCAGAGGCTGCGCTTTGTCCAGACACTCCTGCAAGGCGCGTGCGCCCAGCCGGCGCAACAGGCTGTCCGGGTCCTCACCGTCCGGCAGACGCGCGATAAGAACTTCTATCTCGTGTTGCTGCAACACCTCCGCAGCGCGCTTTGCCGCCTCCACACCCGCGCTGTCTGAATCGTAAACCACAATGACGCGCGACACGAGGCGCGAAAGGATGCCTATCTGTTCGTCCGTCAGGGCAGTGCCCATGGTGGCGATTGCATGGGTGAACCCTGCCTGGTGTGCTGCGACCACATCCATATAGCCCTCTAACAGCAGGGCGGTGCGTTCAGTCATCATGCGCTCTTTCGCCAGATGCAGGGCATAGATGGTGCGGCTCTTGCGGAACAGGGGCGTTTCAGGGCTGTTCAGGTACTTGGGCTGAGCGTCGCCCATCGCCCGTCCCCCAAAGGCGATAACGCGCCCCTGCCTGTCCCAGATGGGGAACATCAGTCGGTCCCGGAAGCGGTCGTAGTATTCGCCGTTCTCGCCCTGCACAACCAGCCCTGCTTCCGCCGCGATGGTCAACGGTATCTTTTTCGCCCGGATGAGGTTGGTGAGCGTGGACCAGTCAGGCGGGGCGTAGCCGATGCCAAAGCGTTCCTGCGTTTCGGCAGTGACAGCACGCTGTTGCAGTACGCGCTGGGGCAGGGGATAGCGTTTGAGCATGTCGCGGAAGAACTGCGCGGCGGTCTGGTTTACCTGCAGTATCTGCTCCCGGCGGTCTTTCTGTTCCTGAGTGGAGCCTGCGCCTGCGGTACGGAACTCCAGCCCCAGTCGCTCAGCAAGCAGTCGGGCTGCGTCCAGAAAGGTGACGTTTTCGATGCGCATGATGAAGTCGAACACGTCACCGTATTGTCCACAGCCGAAGCACCGCCATCGCTGCAGCGAGGGGTTCACCGTAAAGGAAGGTGTCTTCTCGGCATGGAACGGGCATAAACCTTTGAAGTTTTTGCCTGTTCGCTTCAGCGCCACGTACTGCGAGACCACCTCTACGATGTCGCTGCGCGCACGAATTTCGTCCAGGTCTGCACCGGCGCGTGATGCCACAGACACCTTCCTCCATCAGGCTGGCTCCTGAGTGCTCTCCGTAGCGGAGCACGTGCTGTCTCGGCTACTGCTCCATAGCCGCTACGATGATAGAGACCACCTTGTTATCGTAGAGCTGGAACGCCACGTGATGATTGGGATAGCTCACGTACAGGGTGGCTCCCATGCTCTGGTGTTCTTTGGGCCAGCCATACGCGGCAACAACCTTCTGATAGGTATCGCCGAGCTTGATGCCGCGCGAAGTGCGTGCCAGTCCGGATTTGTCCTCGTAGCCAACCGCCTTCGCCTGCACCACGTAGCCGTCCTTGTTCACCAGAAACTCGTAGATAACGCCGCCCGGTCGCTCGTAAATGAGGGTGGTCTCCTGTTCGTACATCATGCCGCCCGGTGTGGTGCGCAAGCCGATGGAAGGCAAGCCAACGCCTGCGGGAGTGCCTCCCATGCCTGCCATGGCGGGCATACCGGGCGTCGCCGGGGTACCGGGCATCGGGGGCATACCGGGGCGCATGGGAGCACCGATACCGCCGGGCAGACCGGGCAAACCGGGAGCACCTGCCATCGGTGCGCCCATCATTAGACCGCCCGCCACCATCGCCATGCCTTCTTCCTCAGCCAGTCCTCCGCCAAAGCTTGGGGCTCCACCGCCTCCCAGCGCACCGAACCTGCCTCCGGCTGCCCTAAAACCTCCCGCGGCGGCGCCAACGCCTGCCATCGGAGGCATTCCGCCATACGCACCATACGATGGCATCCCGGGAGTGGGCCCCGTGCCCATGTAGCCGGAAACACCGGGCATACCGGGCATACCGGGTGCGCCTGCCAGCCCCGCACGTCCGGGTGCGCCTGCCATGCCCGCTATACCTGCCTGTGCGCCCGGCAGGTTATATGCTACCTGTCCCACTGTAACCTGCGTAGGGTTGCCAAATCGCGCCAGCACGGTTTGCACTTTGGACAACATGCGGACGCCCAGAAACTGGCGTTCGATGGCGTGCGCCGGGTTTACCCACCCGAGCAAGCAAGCAGTGAACACAATACCTGCCACTCCGCCTTTTCGGAGCAAGCCTGCCATGCTCTTCATCTGGTTTCCTCCCCTTCGTTCTTCGTTTCGCACCGAGAGAGCTTACTGGTGTGCACTCTTCGGCAACGGTAAACGGTTTTCCTGCCTGCGACCGGTAACTGTTTCTTTTATAGTGTACCGTTCGCCGATTGTTAGACGCAACGGGTGCATTGAAGGTAACGGGGGCGCGGAAAATTATTCGGTTCGCTTACCGAATGATTGCGGATTGCTGGTGAGAATGTTATACTATCACGGTATCACTCTGGCAGAGGTGGTACAGAACGCACGGGCAAAAGCAATCGCCCTTGGGGGTCGGAAAAGATGAAAACGACGCGAAGGCAGTTTCTGCGTTTATCTTTTCTCCTCGCCCCCGCCCTTGCCGGGTGTGGTGGGGCAGACAACCCCTATTATCAGCCTCCGCAACCGGATTTCTGGTTGACAGGAAGCGAAGAGCAAATCGCAGAGCAGACCCGAATGGCTGTCCAGTTCGCCGTGAACAGCCGGCAGAGGGTTCGTCCTGTCACTCTCGGGGCTGCGGGGCAGATTTTCCGAATCGAACCCACCGAGAAAGCAAATGTTATCAGGCTCTCCCGATGGGCGGCAGGAAAGACGGATCAAGTCGCCATCCGCTGGGCGCTGGACGGTATGAGCTTTGACAACCGACAGGGCGTTCGCCTCAGCTCGAGAGGGATTACAGACTGGGTCCGCTGGGGAGTGAAAGCCATCGTTTTGCTTTTGATCGTGTGGCTGGGGGCAAGTGTGGCGAAGTTCATCATGGCAGCGATAGCCACTGTCGCCTTCTACCTGCTTTTAGCCGCTATTCTGGTAACCGCAGTGGGAATAGCCCTCGAATTGATAAAACTCACAGGGCTAACCTGGGACGACGTGACGGCGTTTGTGCAGACGACCGTTACCGCGGTGGTCAACCTCCTGAGGGAGGTGGTAAACTCTGTCTCTCCTTAGTACCACCCCGCCCCGCGTGATTATTTGCATGGTGAGCGAAGCCGTTCCGCGTGCCTGTTACGCTGAATGCCGCCGCAACCTGCAGGTTGCGTGCCTTTGGCGCAATTACTAACACGGCTTGACTTTTTGTGCCATTTCCGTTACTAATGTAGTGTGTCACGTACTACCACCCACATACAACGTGCTACCTCGATCATTCAGGGTGCTGCTCGTTTTGACCGGCGGACGAAACGGCTGGTGCAACGGCTGCACGCAGGCGATATCGCCATTATCGACCACCCCGATCTGGACGGTGTGGCGGCAGAGGCTCTGGCGGCGCAGCGGGTAACAGCGGTTATCAACCTCTCTCCCTTTATCACAGGACGGTATCCCAGCTCGGGAGCCAGTATCCTGCTGCGTGCGGGCATCCCGCTGTATGAGTGCCACGACGCTCATCTGGCGGAGGTTGTGCAGGAGGGAGACGCCGCTACCATCACGGGCAACACCCTGTGCTTGAGCCGATTGCCGGATGCCTCTTTCTCGCTGGAACCTCTGAACGAAGAGCGCATTCAGCAGTTGCTCTTGCTTGCCCAGCAACGGTTGAAGGGCGAACTGCGCGCTTTCGCACAGAACACACTGGAGTACTTGCAGGAAGAAAGCGACGCTTTGCTGGATGTGCTGGAGGTGCCGGAAATCAGTACGTCGATAGCGGGACGCCATGCGGTGGTGGTGGTTCGTGGCGAGCGGTTCAAACAAGACCTTATCGCTATCCGCAACTACCTGCGCGAGATGCGCCCGGTGTTGATTGGGGTAGACGGGGGGGCAGACGCTCTGCTGGAGATGGGGTTGAAGCCCCACATCATTGTGGGCGATATGGACAGCGTGAGCGACAGGGCGTTGCGATGCGGTGCAGAGTTGATAGTGCATCAATACACGAGCGCAGAGCGCACCTCGCCCGGTCTGGAGCGAGTGCAGCGGCTGGGGCTACCGCACACGGTGTGGCGCGCGCCCGGCACCAGCGAAGATATCGCCATGTTGCTGGCGTACGAGAAAGGCGCACAACTCATCGTAGCAGTGGGCACGCACTTCAGCCTGCTGGAGTTTCTGGAGAAAGGGCGACGGGGCATGTCCAGCACTTTTCTGACACGTCTGCGCGTGGGGGATAGGCTGGTGGACGCCAAGGGGGTAAGCCGACTCTATCCCCGGCGGTTCGCCTGGCGCGAGTTCGGCTGGCTGTTCGTGGCGGCGATGATGCCGGTGGTGGTGGCGTTTCTGCTGTCACCGGTGGGGCGCGACCTCGTTCGCCTGCTGTATGTGTGGCTACGTCTACGTCTGCACTTTTAGGGAGAAGGCACGGCATGTTTGCAGACCTACGCTACCATCTGGTGAGCCTGGCGGCGGTGTTCCTTGCGCTGGCAGTGGGAATGCTTGTCGGAGGGCTGTTTTTGAACACCGCGCCGACCGAAACGCAGCAACGGCTGATCCGGCGCATTCAGGAAGACCTTGCCCGTATCACCGCCGAGAGCGACCGCAACCGACGCGACTTCGAGCGCATGGAGCAGGCGTTGAGGGAGCTGGTGCCTCGTCTGGTCAAGCAACGGCTGAAAGCACGCCGGGTAGCGGTGGTGCAGACGGGCGACGACGATCGCGCGCTGGCAGATACGCTGAAAGCACTGCGCGACGCCGGCGCGGAAACCGCATCGGTCACGGTGGTGACCAATCGCTGGCTGGAGATGAACGACGAAGAGAGAGCACGCCTTATCCGCAGGCTGCGCACCCTCAAGCCAAACCTGCCGGAAGATTTCAGCGCGGTGGTCAAAGCGCTGGCGAACGGAGTGGCGCTATACGGTTACGACCGGGCGGTGGAGATACTGCATCGCGAAGGGCTGGTACGCGCTTCGGGCGATTACACGTTGCCCTGTCGCTATGTGGTAATCGTGGGAGGCAGCGCCGCCCCCGAAAGCACTCGTGCGGCGGAGGTTGACCGCCCGCTCATCCGGCAGTGGCAGGCAGTGGGCATCGAGGTAGTGGCGGTGGAGCGGCGCGATTGCGCCGGTTCACATGTGTCGGTGTATCGGGAGACAGACGTTCCCAGTGTAGACTGTATCGACACCGCGCTGGGACAACTATCGCTGCCCTTCCTGTTCGGTGCGGAGAGCGCGGCGTATGGAGTGAAAGAGAGCGCGGAGCGGGTTATTCCCGACACGCTTCTGGAGACGAAATGAAGCGTGTGTTTGCGGTGGTGCCGGCGCATAACGAGGCGCAGACGGTGGCAGAAACGGTGCGCGCGCTGCTGGCATTGCCTGCGCAGGTGGTGGTGGTTGCCGATGCGTGCGCAGATGACTCCGCCGAACGCGCCAGCGAAGCAGGGGCAACGGTTCTGGTGCGGAGTGGGCGAGGGGACAAGGCGCGCGCGCTGGCAAAAGGCTTGCAGTGGGTGGCGCAGCAACAGCCGTCCGACGACGACGTGGTGCTGCTGGTGGATGCCGACGTGGGAGCCAGCGCGGGTGAGGTGGCTCCCCTGCTGGAGGCGGTGCGCCGCGGCGAGGCAGATATGGCTATTGGCGTCTTGCCTCCGGCGGGGCGACAGGGCGGTTTCGGGCTGGTGGTGCGGTTCGCGCGGTGGGTGCTGTTGCGCCGGACGGGCAGGCGATTCCGCGCTCCTTTGAGCGGTCAGCGGGCGATACGATGGCGCACGCTTCAACAGCTGAGCGCACTGGCGGGCGGCTTTGGGGTAGAGGTGGGGATGAGCGTTGACCTGATGCGTCTGGGCGCACGGGTGCAGGAGATCGATGTGCGCATGACACATCGGCACACAGGTAGAAGCTGGCGAGGCTTCCTGCACCGGGCGCGGCAGGGCTGGCACGTTTTGCTTGCCGGTGCAGGGCGAAGGCAGGTGAAGCTATGGACGCACGAGTGATACCGATTGTGTTGTTTGTCTCTGCGCCGTTCGTGGTGCTACTGGGCGGTATTGCGCTCTTCCCCAAACTGTGCCGTCGCTGGGGATGGCTGAAGCAGAACTACCGCGGGGCGGTCGTGCCATGCAGTTATGGGGTCATCTGGTGGGCGTTCTGCACGGTGCTGTACGCGGAGCTGGCATGGGTGTCTGCTCCGGAGACGCGCCCGCTGTCGCTGGCGTTTCTGGTGGCGGCGTTTGGCTTCGGACTGTTGGGCTTGATAGACGACCGGTGGGGCGACTCTGCCTCCAAAGGTTTGCACGGTCACGTGAGAGCTCTACGGCAGGGCAGGATAACGACGGGGCTGCTGAAGGCGGTGGGGGGATTGGCGGTGTCGCTGGTTGCCGCGTGGCTGTTGCAGGGCGGATGGGCGACGTTGCTCGGCGGTGTGACCGTTGCGCTGATGGCGAACGCGATAAACCTGCTGGACATGCGCCCGGGCAGGGCGGTATCGGTGTTTTTGGTGTTATCGGCGATGGTGGTGTTCTACTTACTGCTGAGCCAGCAGGCGTTGACGGCGGCGATGCTGGGTTTCCTGATGGCGGCGGCGCTGTTACTGCGTCGGCACGATGCGGGTGGGGGCGCGATGATGGGCGATGTGGGTTCCAACTTGCTGGGCGGGGTGCTGGGCGTGTCGCTGGTGGCAGGTGTGCCGCTGTGGGCGCAGGCGGTGGTGCTGGCGTTGCTGGTGGCGCTGCATGTGGCGGCGGAGCGCGTTTCCCTGAGCCGGTGGATCGAGGATACCCCCTGGGCGCGCCAGCTGGACCGGATGACGGGGGTGAGGTAGCGCCTAGCCCCTATGTCCAAATCAGGGAGAGACCAGAGCAGGCTGGTTGCGTCTGTCGGGGAACGGCTTAACCTCTCCCCCGTCCCCTCTCCTACGAGGAGAGGGGAGCCTCGATTCGAACACCTCGTTCCTTCGCACAGAAGAGAACTCTCGAATGGGACGCCCCCTTCCCTCGTAGGGAAGGGGGTTGGGGGATAGGTTGAATACACCTTTCCCGACCCTTCGCGAATGGTGATGATAGGTGCGGCTAATTTGTCAAGATTCATCAGCTGGCGGCTACAGCAGTTCTTCGCACCTCGGTGGGAAGGTTCCGACTGCCCGTTACTCCGAGCGCAAGCGAAGGGGGTCGCTCTCTCATTACGCGGAGACGCCTCGCTAACACTCAGCATGACAAAATAGAGTGCACAATAGCCTTTATCGTCGTTTCAATCCCTTATAGGTAGGCTCGTAACTGCACCTGTGTGGACAGCTCGCCTTCCAGCTGTCGTGTTTCAATCCCTTATAGGTAGGCTCGTAACTCGAGGACGCCGGAGAGATCTCCGGCGTCCCGGTGGTTGTTTCAATCCCTTATAGGTAGGCTCGTA
>CALJAP010000078.1 GCA_938027655.1 uncultured bacterium
GGAACCGTCACCGATATTAACGGTGACCCGGTGGTTGGTGCACGGGTGTGGGTAGACGGCGCAGGCGAAACCCTTACCAACACCAACGGCACTTACTTGCTCACCGATGTACCGAAGGGTTTTAAGAACGTGCGCGCCAGCGCGCGCATCGGGGGACAGCAATGGACGGGCATTGCACTCGTACAGGTTTTCGAGGATGATATCACCCGTAACGCCAACATCGTGCTCTGCCCGGCAAATCTGCAAGGTTCTATCGAAGGGTTTGTTCTCGGTCCCTACGGCGGTCGGATCGAAGGCGCGCGAGTATTCGCAGGCGGACCTCTCAGCTCGGCAATGGCGGTCACGGATAAGAACGGCTACTACCGCCTCGACGGCTTGCGCGGCGGCTACGATTATCCGGTGGTTGCTTCCTCTCCCGGCTTCCTGAACGACCGGAAGACCGTGACGGTGGTGGCGGGGCAGATTACCGCCGCCTCTTTTGCACTGGGAGTAGCGTTGGGAGTTGTGCCTGCAACGCCGACCAATCTAGACGCGGTAGTGTGGACTCAGCCGCGCGGGGTCACGCGCTCCTCGTCGCCCGAAATGGCGAACGCCCTGGAGGCGATTAAGCGGTGGATAGACCCCAAACGTGCTCAGCGACGCGCCATCAGCCGGATAACGCCCGCAGGCTCACTGATTGAAATTGACCTCACGTGGGATTACGTGGAGGACAGCCGTCGGCTGGGCTACGGTATCTACCGCGGACGGTCGGCAAATCCCGCCTCCGTTCCCGACAACGCCATCGCCTTTCTGCGCGACCCGCTCGCCGACCTGTTCGCGGATTTGGACCCGGAGCTGACGCCCGGGGTGACCTATTACTATCAGGTGAACGCAGTGGGGGCAAACTTTGACCCCGACACCGGCGCGGGCGCGAGCAACCCGTCGAACAACGCCAGCGCGACGCCTCTCGAACCGATGAGCACCTTCTCCTCTCCGGCGCATGGCGCAACAATAAGCACCGCGTCCCCTACCCTGCGCTGGGACAGGTTGAACGGGGCGTCCACCTATCAGGTCATCGTGTTCGAAGGGTTTCCAGAAATCAACCGCGACCCGCTCTGGCCCGCCGACCTGAACAATCCGGGCAATAGCAGGGTGTCCCACCCGAACAACAGCACCGTGTATACGGGGCCCTCGTTGCAACCGGGGCAGACCTACTACTGGGTGGTGGTGGCGTTCTCCGCCGATGGACGCGCCCGTAGCATCAGTCCACTCTGGAAATTCACATACCGACCATGAAGGAGTTTTCTTGCCGATGAAGTGGTTGTCCGCAACACTGTGCCTCCTCGTGACCACGGTTGCGTGGAGTGCACCCTATCGCAACGTGGTGAACGTGCCATTTAACACGCGCTCGAACGGTCCACAGGGTGCGTTAGTTATCGATGTTCCTGCAGGCAGCCGTTCCACCGCCGACCTGCGACAGCTGGTGCTGAAGCAAGCAGTGCCCATCCAGAGGGCACAGGTGCAGGCGGTCGCGCAACAGGTAAAACGGTGGAAAGGACGGGGTGTTCTGCCCCAAAATGCGCAGGTGGGAGTAGATATGCTGGTAGTGCTGCGCGAGGGGGGCAAAATCGTACAGCCCGCACGCACCCGCTACGGCGACGGCACGCTCTCCTTCACCTTCGAAGGCTGGGATGCAGGGCGAGAAGCCTTCTTGCGCCAGGTGATTAACACCGCCCTGCCCCTGATTGAAAGCGTGTACGGCAAACCCGCTCAGAGCGGCACCGTGAAGGTGGTGAACTACGATGAGCAAATCGGTGACCGTGACGCAGTGGCAGGGGGTATCTTCAACGCCTCCACCAACGAGATTCTGTTTCCGGTATACAACAGCCAGAACTCAGTCATCATCAATCTGGTGCATGTGCTGATACATGCTTTTCACGGTCCTCTTGTCTTCGATTACGATGCGTGGGAAGAGGGTTTCGCGCGGGCAGTGACCGTTCTGGTAGCGCACCGTGTGGCGCAGGCGATGGGCATCGCCGACCCGGAGGGCTTTTTCAAAACCGACCCCAACTTTCACGCCCTGCCTTTCTACGACCTGCTCAACCAGCCCGCGCTGGGCAATAACGTCTTTATCGCGCCATCGCTCAAGCAGCTGCCTATCACGCCCGGCTGGCTGGGCGGAATGTACTACCCTCGAATGCAGATGGCAGGCTCGGCATGGCTGAAGGTATATCTGGAAGACCCCGACTTCTTCAAGAAGTTCAACGCGCAATACTACGCCCAGTACAACCCGAACGAAACGGTGAAGCTGAGCGGAGACATTCCCCGCCTGAAGGCGATTGCTGCCAGCGTGCTCGCCAACGGGGGCATGGTGGAAGGCCTGCCCTTCGACCGCTGGTACGAACGGCAGTACGTGCTGGATACCAGCGTCTCGTTCGGGAAGAAGATTTACGCCTGGCTATCGCCGAACCGCGCCGACGACGGACAGGACAACCCGGGCGCCTCCATTGTGCTCATGCACTACCAGACCACCGCCGACGGAGACGAGATACCCCTGAACGATGTATGCTACCCGGTCTACTGGGACTACAGCCAGCAGAACCGTCTCTTCCTGGGGGCGCAATATGAACGCATCGACATCGTGGATGGCGAAGGCACGGTAGCACCGCTGTTCATCAACATCGGGGGGGCGCAGAGGGTGCTGATAGACCTGCCGCTGGGTGGGCTGCACCTGCGCATTCCCTTTGCGCCCGGTTACGGGGGCACGAAAAACAACCCAAACAACCTGTATGGAGCAGTACTGGGGCTGGACTCCGGCACGGTACACATCAGCAGTAGTCTCGGTGTAGAAGGAAGCACCACGTTGTCGCAGGGTGGCTTCGGTATCAACCTGTCCGCGCCTGCCTTTGAACAACCCGCCAGATATACCATCACCGTCAAGGATAGCAACGGCAACACGGTGGCAACACGGCAGGTGAACCTGGGCTATCAGGAGGCGGTGTTGACACTGGAGGTCACCGATAGCGCGCAAACGCTCACCCACTCCTTCTCTGCCGGTTTACAGATGGTTTCTCTGCCCATCCTGCCCTTCGCTTCCGACAACGCCGACGCACTGGGTGTAGCACGTAATGGGTTCCTACTGGCGCACTGGCGACAGGACACCCCCGGCGAGAACAAGTACCTGCTCTACCCCACCGCACCGCCCTTCCGCCCGGGCGTGGGTTACTGGATAAAACTGCGCAGCAACATCATCGCCGACGTTCGCGGGATGACGCCGCGCGCCGACCAGAACTTCACCATCGCCACCACCTACGGCTGGAACCAGATAGGCAATCCGTTTACCACGCCGGTGGACGTGTCCGAAATCGAGGTGCAGTACCTGCTGAACGACCCCGTGCCCTTCGCGACGGCGGTCAGCAAAGGCTGGGTGGGCGGCACCATCTGGCGATACAACT
Source organism: uncultured bacterium (assembly GCA_938027655.1). GTDB lineage: Bacteria > Armatimonadota > HRBIN16 > HRBIN16 > HRBIN16 > HRBIN16. The sequence continues at coordinate 3,435 of CALJAP010000078.1, forward strand.
CTTCTACCAACAGCTACGAACCCGCCACGTCACTCCGGCCCTGGGAGGGCTACTGGCTAAGGGTGCTGGTGACCGAGGGCGTCACGCTCACTTTCCCCGCCCCGGCAACGCGAGCACAGAGGCTCTCCCGCGCTCAGCCCGCTGCGGGGGCGAAGACAGAATGGCAGGTCGCGCTGAGGGCAAACGCCGGAGAGTATCGCGCCCAGGTGCGCATTGGACAGTCCGCCCAAGCCAGCGACGGTTTCGACCCCGCCTTCGACAGCGAAGCGCCGCCGGAGTTCGGGCAGATGCTGAGTTTGGGTGTGGTCAATCCGGACTGGGGTGCGTTTGCTGGACGATATGCGGTGGACGTGAGGCGCAGCGGAACACGCACCACCTGGAACCTGCGGATACATACCCCCGCTCCCGAAATGGACGTGACCCTCACCTGGAGCGACCTGCGCTCCGTGCCAAAGCACACCCGACTGGTACTGGTAGATGATGCAACCGGCAGGCGTTATAACCTGCGCACGGTGTCCTCGGTGACGTTACGCACCGACCAGACCGGCACGCGCAGTCTGCAGCTGGTTGCCGAGCCCCAATCGGGCAGTGTCCTGCGCATCACCGGACTACGGGCGCAACGCACACGCGGGGGAGCGTATGCCGTCCAGTTCACCCTCTCTGCCGACGCACAGGTGCTGGCAGAGGTGCTTAACGCGTCTGGCAAGGCTGTGAGAATCCTGCAGAACGGCGTACCTTCACGGGCAGGTATTCAGTCTGTATCCTGGGACGGGCGCGATGCTGGTGGCGTCGCCGTGCCCGCCGGAGCGTACCTCCTGCGTGTGCGCGCCCAGACCGAAGACGGAACCGCGTCCCAAGCAATCTTACCGATGGTGATTACACGATGAAGACAGTTAGCGGTCGTATATTTGACCTCACCCCCAACCCCTCTCCTACAAGGAGAGGGGCGCAAGCGGTTCCCCCTTTCCTCGCAGGGAAGCGG
>CALJAP010000079.1 GCA_938027655.1 uncultured bacterium
GCACCCATCCCTGCGCCAGAGGCAGGCGCAGAGTGCCCCCAAACACATCCCCGGCTACTTTCGCCCCGTTCAGGGTCAGGGTCTGGTCGGTGTTGACCCGCAGCCAGTAGCCTTCACCCGGTCGGATGCTATTGACCAGCATGTAACGCCGTTGAGCGGAGTCCCAGCGTAGCAAGGCGAAGTCGCCCTGCTCCAGCCCCAGAACCGCCGCGGGGTCGGCGTTATCGAAGGCGAAAGGCAAGCTGACCATCTGGAAGCCGGTCTTCAGGTCTATCTTCGCGGTCATCGGCACGATCAGCGTGCGGGAAACACTCTTCGACAGGCTACCGGGGGACACCGTGGCGTGCACCCGGTATGTCAACTCACCGAACTTCTCGCCGGTTGGCTTCACGCGCCAGCTGACCGTCGCCACCTCGCCGGGCAGAATGGTAGAAATCGTCTTAGTGATGCTTTCTCCATCTGCCAGCGTCAGCCCGCGAGGCAGCGAGATGGCAAGGCTCACGTCCTCAAACGCCACATTCTGCAGGGAGTTCAACGACAGGTAGTTGGTCACCGACGCGCTGATGGTAAACTCTTCCGGCGACAACTGGTTGGTCTTGCTGGCGTCCAGTCCCACCACTCCCGGCGACTCGGTATCCAGCGCGTAGCGGCCGGAGGGGTCGTTCGTGCTGGTGCCAAGCCCGATCATTGTGACGATGGTGCGGGACCTGCCCGGCGCCAGCGACTGCGGGTTCCAGTAGCTGGCAATAGCATGGTCAGTAATCTCCATCTCCGGGATAGAAGTAAAGTCCCACAGGTTCGCCGACAGCCGAGAGAACTGGCTAACCACCACCCTGTCGGGGGTAGTCAAACCGCTCTGTTTGAACAGCCAGCGCAGAATCGGCGCGTTCATCGTTCGGCGAGGCGCTGCATCCACGTACGGGGGCACCAGTCCACCCTGCAGGTCTAGATCGTTTTGAACGGGGAAGTACCCGGGTACCAGCACGTAATCGGGGGTGGTCACGTTAAAGCCGCTGCCTACCTCTTCATCGATCAAGAAGCGGATGCCCACTTGACGGGTTTCCACGCCTTCGTTGGTGATGGTCCACGTGATACGCGCGTAAGCACCCACCAGCTCCACCACCTGGTCCACGCGGATATTGGTATTGGGGTGGCGCCAGCGACCGACAATCATGTAGCGCCCGCTACGGTCGGCGAACGGCTCGATGCCATCCACCCACTCCCCGTCGTTGCTACCCCATACCAGGTCTTCTGTCTCGTCGGCGGTCACGATACGCACCGTCACCACACCAAAATTGCCACAGGGATAGGGGTAGGGGAAAATCAGCGGCTTGTTATCGTCATCGGTCGTGAAGCGTGCGCCCTGCACCGTACCGAGCGTGATGCGCCCAATGGCATCATAGTTTGTGCCTCCGATACCGACCTGTCCATCCAGACCGATACCGGTGGATAGAATGCCGTTATTCAGGTATACGGCGCGGAAGTCGTTGCTCGGCTGTGCCGGCGCGGTGGCTGACAGGACGCCCACCAGCAACCCTGTCACCAGCACGCACACCACCCATCGTCGCGTGCTCCAACCGACGATTCCGAAGGGTTTCATCATCTGTCCTCCCTGTGTATCTTCCCCGTGTGTCATATTGGTTCTACCCGTCTATCGAGTAATCACGATCGGCGTCACCGTGCGAGTGCGCTCGCCGTCCGGAGTGGCTGCTTCGATGTGCACCAGATAGCTGCCCGCCGGTACCGCCACGCCCTTGCTGTCGCGCCCGTTCCATGCCGCGCTGTTGACGCCAGCGGAGCGAGTGCTCTGCACCAGAGCAGTAACCGGTTTGCCGGTGGCATCGGTGATGGTGATGCGCACCTGCGCTTCGGCGGAGAGCGTGTAGTCGATGGTGAAACCGCCGCCCCGCGTCGTTCGCACACGCACCGACGACACGCGCAGTGCGGAGTGCACGTCCGGTTCGGCGATGACGGTGAAACTGCGCGTGCCGACCCCGCCGGGCTGGTAGGTATAGCTGCCCGTTGTGCGCATCGCTATCCTCCTACCCGCCGCCTCATCCACCAGCGTCAGGCGCACCCGTGCGGGCACGTCCTTGATGCCTTCCCACCGCAGGGTCACCGGTTCGTTCACCTGGTCAGTCTCCACTTGCAGTTGCCATATCTGGCGGCGGTTGTCGCTGCGGCGCACGTCCTGTGCATACGCCCCAGAGCGCGCTCCCCAATCGCTGTTCAGCACTCTGACACTGACATACGGGCTGAGAGACGGCGGCTTCAGCACATCTTCGCGCCCGTAACCGTCCGCTGCGCGGTTGTTCACGCCGATAACAGTGTTACCATCACGCGCTACACCGGCTGCTGCCGCAAAGCGCAGGAGCCAGCCGCTGCCACCGGAAAGGGTAGCATCTGCCGGCACAGAACGCCCACCCGTCGGCAACGGCATCACGACCAGCGTGCAGTCCTGGAAGGCGCGCACCCAGAAGCCTTCCCACTTGTAGAGCACACCAGCGGGCGCGGTTTGCCAGGTGTACACGCCGTTCTCGTAGCGGAACAGCTGAGGCAGGATGACGTTTTTATCCGCCGCTTCCTGCAGAGTCATACGCACACCGCTGGTGGTTTCTATCTCGCAGGCTACCCACGGCACATTGAACGCGAACGGATTGCCAATCATGTTCCAGCCTGCCTTCAAGGGAATGCGGTACGGCACATCCGGCGCAGGGGTGCCCTCGGTGAGCACCGGCGTGTCGCTGGGAAGGTCGATGAAGTATGCCAGCCCCAGCGGAGCCATCGTGCTGCCGCCCTCGGGACCCACCTGTTCGGAGGTCTGGTCAAAGGAGGCTGCGGGGTCTTTCGGGGCGCCCCACGAGCTGTACTTCGCATACCGTCCCTGAGGCAACCAGCGGAACATCTGGAAACCGCTTCCGAGCACCGTCTCGGCGCTGACCGAGCGGGTCGGCTGGCCAGCCTGAGGCTGGAAGTACGGGATGGAAATCAGCGACCGTCCTGCCCTCAGCACGCGCGGAGACACCTGGAACGCGGTCTCGTCGGTGCTGGTGATGGTGGGGTCGTTGACGTTCCGCGCGGTCACCCGCACCGTGTGCGTGCCCGGCGCCAGCCTGCGAGTCAGTTTGATGGTGGCCACCACGCCGTCCGGAGATAGGACGTAGTTATCGGCAATCTCGGTGGATGGCACATCCTGTCCATCGATGGTGATGCTCACCAGAGCGGCTGAGGTGTTGGTTACGCTGAAGACAAGCGTGGGTTTGAGCGTCTCTACCACCTCGGCGCGAGCGGGGCTGACGACCGACGCCGACGTGGCAACGCGGCGAATAGCGTTATAAACATCGATAATCCCGTAGCCAAACTCGGGGTTCGGCACGGCTCGTCCATCCGAAGCCGCGGTATCTTGAAGGAGCTTCTTAACTTCCGAGGGCTTTACTCCCTGCGACAGTAAGAGAGCTACCGCCCCAGAAACGTGCGGGGTTGCCATCGATGTTCCCAGCGCGTATTCGTAGGTGCCCCCGTTAGCTGTCGTCAGAATATCATCCGTTATGTTCCCCGTCGCCATAGAATTACCGCCCGGGGCGGCACACGTGTTATAAGAACGAGCAGAAGAATACATCGCATGCTCTCGCCGGGGACCTACCGCCGCCACCGACAAGACATAGTCGCTAATGGATGCGATGTTCGCCGGATAAAACGGTGGGTTGCCTTCCATGAAAGAGTTGCCCGCACCGGCTACGAACACAATGCCCTGTCGAGTGGCGGTCAAAATTAACTGCGTCAAAGGATTGGCTAAGTTAGGCTGGTCACTCACATCCGGTCCGCCGAGACTGAGGTTGACCACGTTCGCCTTCTGGTCGATACAGTATTGGACAGCACGCACCAGTGCGTCCGTCGGGAGAGCACCTCCACTGCTATTCGGGGCGGCTTTCACAGGCAAGATTTTCACGCCTTCCCAGGTCACTCCTGCGATACCGATAGCGTTGTTGGTTGTTGCCCCGGCAATTCCCGCCACGAGGGTGCCGTGCCCCCAGCCGCCACCGGTAGTGGGGGCGGACAGGTCATTATCGTCATCCGCCACATCTCTACCCGGAAGCAGGCTGTCTTTCAGGTCCGGATGGGTTACGTCGAAATCGGTATCCACTACAGCCAAGATGATTCCTGCTTTTCCCTTCTGAAACACCCACGCGCGCGGCATGTTAATCATTTCCAGCCCCCACTGCTCACCGTAGCGGGGGTCGTTGGGGCGTACTTCCCGCTGTAGAGGGTGATAGAGCTTATTTGGGCTTGCAAAGGCAAACAAGCCGCTATCCTTCAGCTTCTGCACCATTTCCAGCGTTTGGGCATCGGTTACCGTGCACTCGCTTGCGCCCTTCATGATAAGGCGGTACACGCCCGGCACGCCCAGATAGTCCACCGTGAGGTCCATCTGCTGCGCCAGGCTCTGGAGCTGTTCTACGCTGGCGTTCGGGTTGAGCGAGACGATCAGCTCTCCCGCCAC